>NZ_CP061703.1:2937500-3088198 GCF_014764305.1 Mesoflavibacter profundi | reverse complement strand
AATACTATTAAAAGTGTTTTATTGTTAGTTTCTTGGCCTATATAATTTAGGGGAAAAGGCCTTAATTTATAGCTCGACAAATATGTGAACAAAAAACTTAAAAAAAAAATGAAAAGGTGTTGAATTTTTAGTTTTTTTTTCTCATGTTGGTCATTGTTTCGAAACTACAAAAAAATATTTAAAAATGGCAATAAAACCTGATGAAATTGAAATAAGAGTTAGATATGCAGAAACCGATCAAATGGGTGTTGTTCATCACGGTAATTATGCGCTATATCTAGAGATGGCTAGAATTGAATGGTTGCGTAAACTCGGTATTTCTTATAAAAACATGGAAGAAAATGGTATAGGTTTACCAGTAGTCTCTTTAGCTATAAATTTTAAAAAATCAGCTGTTTATGATGATGTTATTAAAGTAAAAACTCAACTTAAAAAACAGCCTACTGCTTTAGTAGAATTTGAGTATAAATTAACTAATCAAAACGACGAATTATTATGTACTGCAGAAGTCGTTTTAGCATTTATAGACATGACAACAAAACGACCAACGCGACCGCCAAAATATTTTTTAGAAGCCTTAAGAAATTAGTTATCTAATTCTTTAATTTCTACTTCGTAAATACTATCAAAAATAGATGCTATCGTATTAGCATCTTTTTTTCTTACAGAAATAGTAATTTGGCAATCTAATTCTAATTTTTGGTTAGTGATATTTAGATTTTTCTCTTTGATAACACGCATCACCTTGTTCATGTTTTTATAATCAAATATGATTACAAAATCTACATTTATGGTTTTAGTCACTATTTTACAAGCCTCTAATGCCATTTGTGCTGTGGTTTTATAAGCGTTTATTAATCCGCCAACACCTAATTTTACACCACCAAAATATCTAACAACTACAATTAGTACATTGGTAACTTCAAAAGATTGAATTTGACCATAAATTGGCATTCCTGCACTATTATTAGGTTCGCCATCATCATTGGCGCGGTATATTAAATTAGGTTCTTCAAATCCAATTTGGTACGCATAGCACCAATGTCTTGCACTGTGATGTTGCTTTTTTAGATCTTCGATGTGTGCTTTAACTTCATCTTCATTTTTTACAGGAAATGCATACCCAAAAAACTTAGAGTTTTTGTCTTTAAAAAGTACTTCGTCATTTGGTTTTACAATGGTTTTGTAAGTATCGTTTTCCATAAATTAAGCTAAAGTCACTAATATAATAGATATAATTGCAATAGCAATCCCTGACCAATTTTTTATAGATAATTTCTCTTTAAAAAATAGCAATCCAACTAAGGTTGAAAGCATTACAATAGCTACATTATTAACAGTGAAAATGGTCGAACTTTCAAAATTTTCGGCATCTAAAGCTTTTAATAACATGTAAATAGAGTAGTAGTTTACTATACCTAAAATAAATCCAGAAAGGATTGCTTTTTTATCAAAAGTGAATTGTTTTTGTATCGCTTTCGCGGAAATAAATCCAACACCAATTAATCCAGCCATCATAAATATACATGCCGAAAATATTGGGATATCGCCATCTGGAATAAAATTAGTTTCGATATATTTTATGGATGTATCAATAACGCCAGATCCAAAAAATAACAATAACGGAAGCCAAAGTCCTTTTAATGCAAAACCAGTTTCGCTACGTTTTTTAACCGACGCTAAATACACAGCAACTAATGCTAATAAAATACCAACCGCTTTTTGTAAACCTAAACTTTCATTATAAGCAAAAAGTCCAAAAATTATGGGAATGATCACACTCATTTTACTAGCAACAGACGCAACTGAAATTCCGTTACGTTGCGCTGTTAAAGCCATAACGTTAAAAATTGAAATAAATAAAACGCCTAAACCAATTGCGCCATAAAACCATTTGGATTGTATAATGTTTTGAGTATCTATTGGCTGACTGTAACTAATAACACCTAAGCTAAACGCAGTAAAGTAATTAAATACAATAGTTTGCAGTGTATTTATTTTATACTTACCAACTAAAGTAAAAATGATAAATATTAATGTAGAAGCTAGTATGCTAAGCAGTAAGTACATTTATTTATATTGAATATTTTAAACAAAAATATAATAATGCGTCAGTTCGAGTAATTTTGAGGTACGAAAAATTGTATCGTGAACTAAGAGGTTATAAAAATTCACTCTAACTGACGAATTTTATTAAAATAACTCCTTTTTAATTGTAAAAATATCAACAATATCTTCGGTAGCTGGATTGTTATTCCAAACATTAATTCCTAATTGTTGTGCAGTTTGTGTGTTTTCTAAAGTGTCGTCAATAAAAAGACATTCTTCTGCTTTGAGATTATTTTCAGTTAATACAAAATTGAAAATATCTGCATTGGGTTTTCTTAAATTAATTTCATGAGACAGATAGAATTGGTCAAAACAATTTTTAAATTCTTCATAAAAAGAAACATTCTTTTTGATGTAATCTATGTGAAGCTCGTTAGTATTACTTAATAATATTAATTGATGATTGTTGTCCTTTGCTAATTGTTTGATAAACTTTAGTCTATGTTCTGGGAAATCTCTTAAAATAAAATTCCAAATAGATTTTAATTCGTCTTTATTCAATTTTGGAAAGTTATCAGCGTAAAAGTCTAAAAACTCGTCTGTAGATATTAAACCTTGCTCATACAACGCGTTTATAGATTGAAGTTCTTCGTCTAATTCAGTAATTTCAAATTTTTCTAAAGCTAATTTTAAAGCGCCTTCTTTATCTAAATTGATAAATACGTCTCCAAAATCAAATATGATGGTTTTAATCATTTATTAATTGTTTTCGTTTTTGTAAATAGACAACGTGTCATCTAAAATATGAGACGTTTCAATACGTTGTCTATTAAATTTTGGTGCTTTTACACCAGATTTAAATGTTGTTTTTCCTTTAAATACACGAGCTTCATCCCAAAGATTTTCATCAATAAACAGTTGTAATGTTTTTGCGCCACCTTCAATAATTACCGAATTTATTTCAGCTTTAAATAATTGGTCGCAAATAGCTTTTGCAGTTGTGTCTTTAAAGGTTAAAGTTTTAGCTTCAGCATTAAAAACTGAAAAAGTTTGATCCAAACTTTCGCTTTTATCTAATACAATTCGTGTTGGATTTTTGCCAGTCCAATCTCTTACCGTTAAAGTAGGATTATCTTGTAAAACTGTATTTGTGCCTACTAAAATCGCTTGTTCTTCGGCACGCCATTTGTGCACTAATTGCCTAGAAAATGTATTGGTAATCCAAACTGGTGCTTGTTTATCCCTTTGATTTGGAGCGATAAAACCGTCTTCGGTTTCTGCCCATTTTAAAATAATATAAGGTCGTTTTTTATTATGAAACGTAAAAAAACGCTTGTGATGCGCTTTGCAATCTTCTTCACAAATACCAACTCTAACTTTGCAACCAGCTTCCATTAATTTTTTTATGCCTTTTCCAGCAACTTCAGGATTATCATCTACACAACCAATTACAACATTTGGGATTTTATGATGAATAATTAAATCGCTACAAGGTGGCGTTTTTCCGTAATGGCTGCAAGGTTCTAAGGTTACATAAAGCGTTGATTTTTTTAGCAAATTCTTATCGGCTACTTTATTAATGGCATTGACTTCGGCGTGATTACCGCCATATGCGCTAGTAAAACCTTCGGCAATAATTTTGTCATCAACCACAATAACGCAGCCAACCATTGGGTTTGGACGCGTTGTTCCTAATCCGTTTTTGGCAACTTGTAAAGCGCGTTGTATGTAAAATTGATCGTTCAAATTATAGTTTGATTTTTACGTTATCAATAACATCTATGTGGTATTTGTGCGAAAATCCCATGATTTTATAATCAATATCACCAACGTACTGTACTTTCATATTTTTAGTTAATAAGCTACCTAAAATGCTGCTTAAGTTTTTATCACTAAATAAACTATCTGTTGGAATTTTTGCACGTAAAGGAATGGTGAATTTATCTTTTGCAGGCACGTCAAAACTTTCGGTAGTAACAGACGAGATTTCGTTGTTATTAATAATCACCTTAAGGTCATCGGTTTTTAAAGTTCCACCAATATCGTTAGGATTTAAAAATTCTGCTTCCGCTTTAAGCGTAATAAACTTAGAATTAGAATCTTCAACTTCAATAGTATTAACACCAATAAATTCTGGTGTTTCGTTAACCGTACAGTTAAAAAAACAAGTCAATATTGTTAATAAGAATAACACTTTCTTCATTGCTCTGTGATTAGGTTTGTTGTATCTTCAACCTCTAAAAATTTGTGTAAAAATAGCATTTTAAAGTGAGTAATTCGACTATTGAAATAAGAGAAATCCAACCAGAAGATAATAAGCAAATGGAAGCTGTAATTCGTGAAGTTTTTATAGAGTACAACTTGCCTTTAGTAGGTACAGCTTACGCAGATGCCGAAACGCCAAAAATGTTTGAATCTTACGCAGGCGATAAAGAAGTGTATTTTGTGGTTACTGTAGATGGAAAAGTTGAAGGTGGCGGCGGATTAAAACCACTTAACAATGTCCAAAACGAAGTTTGCGAAATCCAAAAAATGTATTTTTCTAATCGCTTACGCGGAAAAGGTTACGGCAAAAAACTATTTTTAAAATGCCTAGAAACTGCTAAATCTTATGGATTTAAAAACGCGTATTTAGAAACTATTCCAGAGCTTAAAGAAGCGATACATATTTACGAAACCAATGGTTTTAAGTTTTTAGATGGACCTTTAGGTGATACCGGTCATTTTAATTGTGGTATTTGGATGTTGAAAGATTTATAATAGTTTGATGAAATTAAAAGATCTAAAATATAAATTTCATGAGCATTTAGACGCCATTTACGGTAAAGAAGAAGTGCAAACTTTTTTCTTTATGCTAACTGAATACTACAATGCTATTAAGCGACTTGATTTAGCTTTAAACACAGAGTTGACTATTGAAAATGATTGTGTTTTAAAGTATGAAAGTGCTTTAGAAGCTTTAAAAAATCATGAGCCCATACAATATATTATTGGGCAAACTGAATTTTATGGTTTGCCATTTTATGTTAATGAAAACACATTAATTCCAAGACCAGAAACTGAAGAATTGGTTGAATTAATTTTATCTAATACTAATGCTAACAGTCAACTTGAGAATTTTGAAGGTAATAACCAATTTAATATTTTAGATATTGGTACAGGAACAGGTTGTATTGCTATTAGCCTAGCAAAACAGTTACCAAATGCTAATGTGTCTGCGATAGATGTTTCTGCGAAAGCGTTAGAAATAGCAAACAAAAACGCAGAATTAAACCAAGTAGACATTAATTTTATTGAAAACGATATATTAAAAATCTGTGATTCTGAACTAGATTCAGCAAACAAATTTGATATTATCGTTTCCAATCCGCCATACGTTAGACAATTAGAAAAACAGCAAATGCAAGACAATGTGCTTAATCACGAGCCACATTTGGCTTTGTTTGTCGATGATGAAAATCCGCTAATATTTTACAGAGCAATTACGCAATTTGCGACTAAAAATTTAAATCCAAATGGCGAATTGTATTTTGAAATAAATGAATATCTTGGAAAAGAAATGATGTCGCTTTTAGAAGAATTTGGCTTTAAAGACATTCAGTTAAAGCAAGATCTTTTTGGAAAGGATAGAATGGTAAAAGGTACATTGCGTATTTGATGCGAAATCTAGACATAAAAATGATGAGATTTTTACTTTTTTTGTTGGTTTTGTTAGTTGGATTTTCTTGTAAAGAAGAAAATGAAAACACAAATAAACCTATTGCAGAAAAAGTAAAAACTGTTGATTTTTTAAATAGCTATGAATTAAAAACTTCACCTTTAATAGATACCATTTCTTTTTTACAGCCTAAAAACAAATACAACGATTTTGAAGGTCTTGAGTTTAGTCAAAAACTAGCATTGCAGTTAGATACAATAATATCTATTACTAAACGAGGTTTTAGGTTTTATGATTATGATAAATCACATCATCTGTATCATTTATCAAAAGAATACGCTTTAGATAAGCATTTAAAAACAAAAATTATTCACAATTTAAGTGTCTCTAAAAACTATAAAACTTTACTTTTTTACTCGGTACAGGCTAATGTTGGATCGTTTTTTTCGGTGATAAATTACACTAATGATTACAAGTCTATATTAGATGTAAAGGTTGTTTATCCTTACAAAACTAATTCCGAAACGGTATTTTATTTTTATGATAGTAATTTCAATATAAAATCATATTACTATGATGATGGAGTGATGAAAACTACTTACGATTATTTTTTAATGGATGAAAACGGAAAAATTTCATTTAAAGAAAAAAAATCTGCAGTTAGAGAACATACCAGATCAGTAAAAGCAAGTAGCGGATTGATTGTTAGAGATTCAATTGGAAATCAAATAGGTAAATTAAACTTTTTAGACAAAGTCACTATAGAAAAGTCTTCTGAAAATGATACCATTATTTATGATCAAGGTCAACCAATTAAAGGCAAAAAAGCTAAAATTATTTTAGACTATCAAGCGTATTTAAAACATCTTTTAATTCCGACTGAAAGCTATAATCACGGTTATATTTTTGATGGTTATTTATTTGATTCTTACTGTGGACAGACCAATTTTGCTTATAAAAATTCAGGCTTTTCAATTAAAGGTAAAGAAGTGCTTCCTATTTGCATGGATGATTTATTTGAAATCAATGTTGTTGATATAAGTAAATACAAAAACAACATCATTAAAACGCCAAAAATCCAGGATATTACTAAAGATTATAAGCAGGATAATACATTGAAAATAATAGCAGATAATGGTGAAAAGTTGGTTTATAAAGACACGACTTATCATTCAGAATATAGTCCAACAAAAACATTTTCACTTTATCAAGATCAAGATTTTCCTAATACATTTTTGGTTGGATCTTCTATGGTGTTTTCGTATCCAAATTTCATTTTTATAAATAAAGAAAATGGAAGTATTAATGATGTATATGAAGGCGGTTATCCTTATGTGTCGCCAAATAAAGATTATGTGGTGTCTATAGATTATGATTTAGAATGTCTTTCTCAAAGAACAGTATTCATAGATAGGATTAAGAATGATAAAATTGAAAAATCTTTCATGCTTTTTTATGATTTAGAAGACTATTTAGAGAGTGATTTTGATACAAGTCAATTCCTAAATAAAACAGAAGAAGAAATTTATTGGATTAGTAACAAAGAATTTATAATTAAATTTATGTCAAATTCAGATTGTTATGAGTCTAGTGACCATTGCTTTTACTTAAAATATAAACTTAAAGACTCATTTTATAATATTTTAGAAATATAGTTTAAATGACCATACAAGAACAAATTACCCAACTACGTGACGAGCTTCGTCAGCATAACTATAATTATTACGTACTTGATAATCCAACCATTAGCGATTACGATTTTGATATTAAACTTAAAGAATTACAAGCGTTAGAAGAAGCGCATCCAGAGTTTTACGACGCAAATTCTCCAACCTTACGCGTTGGCGGCGAAGTGACTAAAAACTTTAAAACTGTTGTGCATGCACACAGAATGTATAGTTTGGATAATTCGTATTCTTTAGAAGATTTAAAAGATTGGGAAACTAGAATTAAAAAGTTGGTAGATGGTGATGTGCAATACACTTGCGAGCTAAAATATGATGGCGCATCTATAAATTTAACTTACAAAAATGGTGCGTTAGTGCAAGCTGTTACACGTGGCGATGGTGTACAAGGTGATGATGTGACAGCAAATGTAAAAACCATAAATTCCGTGCCATTACAATTAAAACCGCCATTTCCTGAGCAATTTGAAATTAGAGGTGAAATTGTGCTTCCGTTTGAAGGATTTAACAAAATGAATGAAGAACGCATTGCAAACGGAGAAGAACCATATAGAAATCCGCGTAACACAGCTTCTGGAAGTTTAAAACTGCAAGATAGCGCGGAAGTAGCAAAGCGACCATTAGACTGTTTATTATATGGATTGGTTGGTAGTAATTTCAATTTTACAACACAATTTGAAAGTTTAGAACGCGCTAGACAAATGGGTTTTAAAGCACCGAAAGAATCTAAATTATGCAATACAATAGATGAAGTTTTTGAATTTATAAACCATTGGGATCATGCTAGACACGATTTGCCTTACGAGACTGATGGTGTTGTAGTAAAAGTCAATAGTTTATACCAGCAAGAAGAGTTAGGTTTCACTGCAAAAGCGCCACGTTGGGCAATCGCATACAAATTTAAAGCAGAGCAGGTAAGTACTGTTTTAAACGAAATTACTTATCAAGTTGGTCGTACTGGCGCCATTACGCCTGTAGCAAATTTAGAGCCAGTTGAATTGGCAGGAACCATTGTAAAACGTGCGTCTTTACACAATGCAGATCAAATTGAAAAACTTGATATTAGAGTAGGAGATACGGTTTATGTAGAAAAAGGTGGCGAAATTATTCCTAAAATTATATCGGTTAATTTAGAAGAACGACCAGCAGATTCTAAACCAACAGAATACATTACTAATTGTCCAGAATGTAATACACCATTAGAACGTATTGAAGGCGAAGCCAAGCATTATTGTCCAAATTATAATGGTTGTAATCCACAGATTATTGGTAGAATTCAGCATTATATTTCAAGAAAAGCAATGGATATTGAAGGTTTAGGCGGAGAAACTGTTGCGCTTTTAGTTAATGCTGGATTGATAAATAACTTTGCAGATTTATATGAATTAACTAAAGAAGATATCCTTCCGTTAGAGCGAATGGCAGAAAAAAGTGCCGATAATTTAATCGCTGGTATTGAGGCTTCAAAGCAAATTCCATTTGAGCGTGTATTGTTTGCAATCGGTATTAGATTTGTAGGCGAAACTGTTGCTAAAAAATTAGCTAAACATTACAAATCTATTGATGCTTTACAAAATGCGAGTATTGAAGAGTTGGTTAATGTAGATGAAATCGGTACAAAAATAGCAGAAAGTGTAGTCGACTTCTTTTCAAATGAAGAAAATCAAAAAATCATTAGTCGATTAAAATCTTATGGTGTTCAGTTAGAAATTTCAGCAGAAAAATTAGCCAATCAAACCAATAAGTTGGAAGGGAATATTTTTGTGGTTTCAGGAGTGTTTTATCAAGTGTCAAGAACAGAACTTAAAAAGCTTATCGAAGATAATGGTGGTAAAGTGTCTTCATCAATTTCATCTAAAACAAATTATGTAGTTGCTGGCGATAAAATGGGACCAAGCAAAAAGGAAAAAGCAGAAAAATTGAACGTGTCAATTATTTCAGAAGAAGATTTTTTACAAATGATAGGTTAATTTATTAGCCTAAAATTTAAGATTACGGTAAAAACCGTAATTTTATTGAATAATCATTTTATTTTGATATTTTGGTTAGTTTCAATTGAAATTAACAGAATATATTATGTAATATATAATTATACTCAAAAAAACGATGTGATTTTTGAGTATTTTTTAAAATATTGTCTTGCTGTTAATCGATAAAATGCATGATTTTTTGGATTATCTGTACTTTTGTTTAATTTTGTACTCCCAAAATCTGTGTAATAATGAAATTAATAGAATACAAAACCATCACAATGGTGCTTTTTGTATTGATAGTGCTAACTATTTTAGGACATATTTTTCAATTGAAATATATGTCTGATATTTCATGGATTTTAATATTGCCAATACTTATTTATTTTTATTCAAAAAAGAATAAACACAAAAATGTATTCTTTACTGTTTTTTTAATAGGTTTTGCGATTTCAGAATTTTTTAAAATGTGGTTTTTTACTTCAGAATTATTCAATCATTATATCTCATATATATTTATAATGACTGCGTATTGTAGTTTAATTACATTTTTTTTGAAAGGAATGGATGCAAAGCGACTGATTAAAAAATTTAAATTTCATATTTTTATTTTAATCACTTTTAATCTATATATCTTGTATACGCTTAATCAGATGATATTACAAGATGATTCTTTAGAGGTTTTTACATTTCCGTTTTTTTTGGAAGTATTTTATAATCTATTAATCTTACTAATACTTTCTAAATCCTTATTGTATTATTTATATACTGAAACTAAGCAAGCGTTATTGCTATTTTTAGCTTGTGTTTGTATTGTATTTTCAGAAATGATACAAGTAGCCTACTTTTTTATAACAGAAGAAATTTTCTTAAAAATAGGCTACATTGTCTTAATGGCGATAGGCTTTGGCTTTATTTATTTTTATACTCTTTTAGAGATAAAAAGCAAATCGTTAATTAAACAATAATCGAAGTTCCGTTTGCAGATTTACTGTTATCTGCATCAAAATAAAAGTCTATTTTACCTAAGTTAATACCGTAACAACCTACTTGATTTACAAGTACATTTTTACCTTCTAAATTTTGTGCAACCGTTGGTTTTGGTAAAAACGTATGTGTATGACCACCAATAATTAAGTCTATGTTTTTGGTAGCTTTAGCAAGATTTAAATCGCTAATCTTTTCTGGAGATTTTCTATAATGATATCCTAAATGCGATAAGCAGATTACAAGATCGCATTGTTCTTGTTCTTTAAGTATTCTAGTCATTTCTTGAGACGTTTCAATAGGATCTAAGTACACTGTTTCTTTGTACATTTTTTTGTCTACTAAACCATCTAATTTAATCCCAATTCCAAAAACACCTATTTTAATTCCGTCTTTAATAAAAATTTGATACGGTTTTACATGAGTATCCATTACGGTATTTTTAAAATCGTAATTAGCACTAATAAACTGAAAATTAGCATGTGGTAATTGAGCGTAAAGTCCGTCAATACCATTATCAAAATCATGATTACCAATGGTTGCAGCATCGTATTTAAGCTTACTCATAAGTTTAAATTCCAATTCGCCACCATAATAATTAAAATAAGGTGTACCTTGAAAAATATCGCCTGCATCTAATAAAAGTGTATTAGGATTTTCATTCCTAATAGACTCTATTAATGTAGCGCGTCTAGCAACGCCACCTTGATTAGCATTTCTGCCATCTTCTGGTCCAAATGCATCTATATGACTGTGTACATCGTTAGTATGTAAGATTGTAATTTTTTTAGCGCTTTTACTTGTAAACGAAGAAAATCCATATCCTCCAATTGTAGCAAAAGCAGTTGCTGCTGTAGCTTGTTGTATAAAATCTCTACGTTTCATTTTATTTAGTTTGAATAAATCTATTATCTATTACAGGTCGTATTGTGTCTACTTTAGAAAAATAATCAATCATTGCGTTTCTAATTTTATAATCTAAAGAATAAACGGTATCGTTGGTTTTAAAAAAACGCATTCTGTCGCCACCATTATATAAATAATCGTTGGTTGCTACATAGTAGGTTTTGTTAGAGTCTATTGGTTGATTATCAACTAAGGCTTTTGTGATGTTAAAATCCTTGTCTATAGTTAGTTGTAAACCTTCAATTGGATGCGCTTTTTTAGATTGACTTAAGTAATGCGTAAGACTATCTATTTGAGCACCTTTCAAAGCAACAACTACAATGCTATTTTCAAAAGGCATAACTTGAAAAGCAGTTTCTGTAGTTATGTTTCCTTTGTTAATTGGAGCTCTAATTCCACCATGATTTAACAAGACTATATCAATGTTTTCTCCAGTTCTTTTATTAAAGATAGCATTGCCTTCTTTTAAAACAATATGAGCCATTAAATTACCAATAGCAGTGTTGTATTCTCCGTCGTTTTTATGGTACGTTTCTGGAGCATAAGAAAGGACTTTATTCATGTCTTTTTCAAGACTTTCTCTGTAAGGTTTTATAAAGTTGTCTATGTCGCTATCTGCGACTATAGAATCTGTGATTGGTATTTGCTTACCTTCTATTTTAGTTAAGCTTAAGTCTTGTTTACAAGAAAACACTAGACTTAATAATATTAGCAATACTAACGTTTTATTTTGCATAATAAAGTTGAAAAATTTCAAGTTAATTTCTTGTTACAATTAGTACCTTTGTAACAAAGCAATAAAGATAAATGATTTTAAAAGGTTTAAAAGAAAAATCTAATAAAAACTATATTGATAAATGTGTTAAAAATAGAGTAGTAGATTCTAACACAAATAAAATCAATACAGTAGGAGTAATAGTAGATCAAAGCGAATTTAAAGATTTAAATTGGCTGCAATCTTTGTCTACTACACTAAACGTAAATCCAACTAACCTTAAAATTATAGCTTTAGTAAATCCAAAACAAAAAGAAGTAAATGTTTACGACCTAAATTTTACAAAAAAGGATTTAGGTTGGAAAGGAACCGTAAAAACAGATATTTTAAAAACCTTTACAAATACAGATTTTGATTTGCTAATTAGTTTTTACAAAACCAGTAAATTACCTCTTGTTTTCTTATCAGCAATAACAAAAGCAAAATTTAAAGTTGGTGTTTTAGCAGAAGAACAAGTAAACGATTTAATTCTAGATATAGACATAAACAATACAACCATATTTGAAACAGAATTGGTTAAATACTTAAATATTTTAAATAAATTATAGTGATGAATAACCCTTTTTTAGGAACAGGAATAGCAATTGTAACACCATTTAATAATGATGGAAGTGTAGATCACGAGTCGTTAAAAAAAATTGTAAACTACAATATAGAAAATGGTACAAATTACATCGTAATTAGTGGTACAACAGGAGAAAGTGTAACCATTACTAAACAAGAAAAACAAGAAATTATACAAACTATAAAAGAAGCAAATGCAGGACAATTACCTTTAGTTTTAGGTGTTGGTGGTAATAATACAGCAGCTGTTATAGAAGAAATTAAATCTACAGATTTATCTGATTTTGCAGGAATATTATCTGTTTCTCCATATTATTCTAAGCCTACACAAGAAGGTATGTACCAACATTTTAAAGCTGTTGCAGAAGCTTGTCCAATACCTGTAATTCTATACAATGTACCAGGAAGAACTGCCAAAAACATGGAGCCTTCAACAACTTTACGATTAGCTAGAGATTTTGAAAATGTTGTAGCGGTAAAAGAAGCAGGTAATAACGTACAACAATATTTAGAGTTATTAAGAGATAAACCAGAAGATTTTTCAGTGATATCTGGTGACGACGATTTGGCTTTAGGTATTGTACTTGCTGGCGGCGCAGGAGTAATCTCTGTGATAGGTCAAGGTTTACCAAAACCATTTTGTGAAATGATACAATTAGGTCTAGAAGGAAAAGCTAAAGAAGCTTATAAAATTCATTTTAAATTAATGAAAATGATAGATTTAATTTTTGCTGAAAATAATCCAGCTGGTATCAAAGCTGTTTTAAAAGCTTTAAATTTATGTAGTGATAAAGTAAGATTGCCATTAGTAGAAGCAACAGAAGAATTGCAAGCGCAAATCAAAGAAGCGCTTAAAACAATCTAAATGCCAAAAAAAATAAAAGATCCAGGTTTAGGAGAACAATCGTCAGAATTTGCGCAAAGCATTATGAATTCTGACGGTAGTTTTAATGTAAACAGAGTAAATAAAAGGACTAATATTTTAGATACTTATCATTACTTAATAAACATCACTTGGACCAGATTTTTTTTATTAGCAATAGTCGCATTTACAGCAGTAAATGTGTTATTTGCTCTAATCTATTTATTAATAGGTGTAGATCAAATAATGGTGCCAACCAATAGTGTATTAGAAAATTTTATAACAGCATTATTTTTCTCGGCGCAAACATTAACCACTTTAGGTTACGGGTATTTAGCACCAAATGGAATGTTAAGTGGTTTTATATCTTCTTTTGAAGCGTTTTTAGGTCTATCCATGTTTGCATTTTTAACCGGGTTAATTTACGGTCGATTCTCTAAACCCAAAGCATCAATTAGATTTAGTGAAAATTTAATTTTCAGGGATTTTAATACTACAAAAGCCATAATGTTTAGATTAGTAAATAATAGGTCTAATGTTATGATTAAACCTAAAGCAACTGTAACATTAGCTTTATCTAAGTTGAATAATAAAAACGAATATAAGCGATCGTTTTACAACTTAAAATTAGAACGCGAACAAATAAATTATTTGCCAACAACATGGACAATAGTTCATGAAATAGATCAAGATAGTCCGCTAATAGAATATAAAAATGAAGAATTAAATCTTTTAAATGCAGAGCTTGTGGTAATGATAACTTATTTTGATCAATCCTTTAATCAAGAAGTCCATCAAATACATTCTTACAACTTTAAAGATTTAAAGCTAAATTATAAATTTAATCCAGCATTTTATTACAATAAAGACGGTAAACTTATATTAGATTTTGATAAGATAGATAGTATAACACCTTATAAAAGTTAAATTATACTTAAACCTATACTAAAGTACAAGCTAACAATTATTTTAGCAATTAAATAATATTTTTAAAATCCATATAAATAGCGTATTTTTGCGCTTCGTTAAAATTTTATGAAGCATTTAATTTATATTTTAGTCGCATTAGTTTTTTTTAATTCGTGTAGTGAATATCAAAAAGTTTTAAAATCTGAAGATATCGCTGCAAAGTTTCAATTAGGAGAACAATTGTATAACGAAGGTAAGTATACCAAAGCTAACCGTTTATTTGAACAAATTGTTCCTGCTTACAGAGGTAAACCTCAAGCAGAAAAATTAATGTTTCTTTACGCAGATACATATTACCAAACAGGAGAAGAGTACCTTGCAGGTTACCAATTTGAACGTTTTACATCTGCTTACCCAAGAAGTGAAAAGTTAGAAGAAGCGTACTACAAAAGTGCTATGAGTTATGCAGCTTTGTCTCCAGTATATTCTAAAGACCAACATGAAACACAAAATGCTTTAGAAAAATTACAACTATTTGCAAATCTTTATCCAAGCTCTAGTCATATGCCAGAGATAAATAAAACGGTAAAAGATTTAGAATATAAATTAGAATTAAAAGCTTACAGTATAGCAAAACAATATAATCACATTACAGATTATAAAGCTTCAATAAAAACATTTGATAATTTTATAGCAGATTTTCCTGGATCTACATTACGCGAAAAAGCGTTATATTACAGATTTGATTCTGCTTACAGATTAGCAATAAATAGTGTTGAGTATAAGAAAAAGCAAAGATTAGAAGACGCAATTACTTATTACAACGCATTTAAAAGATTATACTCAGGATCAGAGTTTATAGCAGATGCCGATAAAATGAACGAAGACCTGAAAGAACAATTACAAAAATATAGCACAAATATCTAATACTATGGATTTAAAGAAAATCGATGCGCCATCAACAACAACTACTTACAATAGAAATGCTATAGATGAGCCAACAAACAATATTTACGAAGCTATTTCTATCATTTCAAGAAGAGCAGAGCAGATTAATTCTGAAATTAAAAAAGAATTAATTGAAAAGTTAGAAGAATTTGCTACTTATAACGATAGTTTAGAAGAAATCTTTGAAAACAAAGAGCAAATAGAAGTTTCTAAATTTTACGAAAAATTACCTAAACCACATGCTTTAGCAGTTAAAGAATGGTTAGATAATAAAATCTATTACAGAAACACAGAAGAAGATAACAAAAAGTAATCGCATGTCTATTTTAAGTGGCAAGAATATACTGTTAGGCGTAAGCGCTGGTATAGCTGCTTATAAAACAGCAACTTTAGTTAGACAATTTATAAAAGCAGGTGCCAATGTACAAGTAGTCATGACACCTGCTTCTAAGGATTTTGTAACTCCGCTTACATTATCTACACTTTCCAAAAATCCTGTATATTCCACATTTACAGACGAAGAAGACGAAAACGCTACTTGGAATAACCATGTAGAGTTAGGGCTTTGGGCAGACTATTTTGTGATAGCGCCAGCAACAGCAAATACATTATCAAAAATGGCTAATGGAACTTGCGATAATTTATTATTAGCAACGTATCTATCGGCAAAATGTAAAGTATATTTTGCTCCAGCAATGGATTTAGATATGTATAAACATCCATCTACTTTAAATTCATTTAGTAAATTACAAGCATTTGGTAATGTAATGATACCTGCAACTTCTGGTGAATTAGCTAGCGGATTAGTTGGACAAGGAAGAATGGCAGAGCCAGAAGATATCGTATCGTTTATAGAAAAGGATATTTTAAACGGACTACCGTTAAACGGAAAAAAAGTTATGATTACTGCTGGACCAACGTATGAAGCTATAGATCCAGTTAGATTTATAGGAAATCATTCTTCAGGAAAAATGGGATTCGAGATAGCCAAAGCAGCAGCAAATTTAGGTGCAGAAGTTATTTTAATTTCTGGTCCAACACATCAAACAGTAAATCACAATTTAATTACTATAGTTCCTGTTGTTAGTGCTTTAAATATGTACGAGGCTGCACATAAATATTATTCTAATAGTGATATTGTTATAGCAGCAGCAGCAGTTGCAGACTACAAACCAAAAAATGTAGCCAATCAAAAAATAAAAAAGAAAGATGCTACGTTAACTTTAGAGCTAGAAAAAACAAAAGATGTGTTAGCATCTTTAGGAGAAATAAAAACAAGTCAGTTTTTAGTAGGATTTGCTTTAGAAACTAATAATGAAGTAGAAAATGCAAAAAGCAAACTAAAAAGAAAGAATTTAGACTTAATTGTATTAAATTCGTTACAGGACAAAGGTGCAGGTTTTAAATCAGACACTAATAAAGTTACGTTAATAGATAAAGACGAAAACATTAGTACATTTAAGTTAAAATCTAAAACCGAAGTCGCAACAGATATAATAAACACTATAATAACTGCAATAAATGCGTAATTTTCTTTTTGTATTAATTTTACTTACTCAATGTATTAGTTTTGCTCAAGAGTTTAATGCAACTGTAGTTGTAAATGCACAATTAACGGGTAATGAAAATTTACAACAATTTAAAACTCTAGAGAACCAGCTAACCGAATTTATTACTAATACAAAATGGACAAATAAAGAGTTTAAACCTCAAGAACGTATTAATTGTAATTTAGTAATAAATATCACAGAGTATTCTGGAAATAATTACAACGCAACGTTACAAATACAATCTTCTAGACCAGTTTTTGGAGCCTCTTATACAACACCAATCTATAACATAAATGATAAAGACTTTTCTTTTGATTATGTCGAGTTTCAAAATATAATTTACAATCCAAATCAATATGTGTCTAATTTAATTTCGGTATTATCCTTTCATGTATATATGATATTAGGTATGGACGCAGATAGTTTTGAAGAAAATGGAGGTGATGTATACTTCAAACAAGCACAAAATATTAATAACTTTTCTCAACAAAATAATTATAAAGGTTGGAAATTAGAAGACGGTTTACAAAGTAGATTTGCTTTAATAGATAATTTGATGTCGCCAACTTATAAAGAGTTTAGACAAGTCATGTACAGTTATCACCGTAAAGGCTTAGATCAATTTAGTACGAATTTAAAAGACGCAAAAAACCAAATTGCAACATCGCTTTTAAATTTTAAAGAGATGAACAGAAGACGACCAAATTCTTATTTAGCTAGAATATTTTTTGATGCCAAAGCAGAAGAAATCGAACAAATCTTTTCAGATGGACCAAGTGTAGAAATCGTAGAATTGGTAGATGTTTTAAATAAAGTTGCGCCAATGCATTCTTCAAAATGGCGAAATATTAAGTTTTAGGATTAGTTATTAAATAACCATCAATATATCTTACTTATATGTTAACAGGATTAACTATAAAAAACTATGCATTAATAGATCAAATGCAAGTAAATTTTAATGACGGTTTTACTATTATTACTGGCGAAACTGGTGCAGGAAAATCTATATTACTTGGTGGATTATCTTTAATATTAGGAAAAAGAGCAGATTTGTCAAGCCTAAAAAATCCTGAAAAAAAATGCATAATAGAAGCAACTTTTAATATTTCTAACTATAAATTAAAACCATTATTTGCTTCAGAAGATTTGGATTATGAAGAGCAAACAATTGTTAGAAGAGAAATTTTACCATCAGGAAAATCAAGAGCTTTTGTAAACGATTCGCCTGTAAATCTTTCAAGCTTACAAAAGCTAGGAGAACAATTAATAGATATTCATTCACAGAATGAAACATTACAATTAGTAGATGATAGTTTTCAGTTTCAAGTAATTGATGCTTTAGCAAAAACAGAAGCAGATTTAAAGTCTTATACTACGACATTAAAAACATATAAAATACTTCAAAAGGAATTATTAGAATTAAAACAATTTCAAGCAGAAGCTATAAAAGAACACGATTATAATTCTTTTTTACTTAAAGAGTTAGAAGAAGCAAAACTTAAAGAAGGCGAGTTGCAAGATTTAGAAGAAGAATATGAGGTTTTAAGTAATGTTGAAGCAATACAAGAAAAGTTAGAGAGTTCTAATCAATTACTAACAGAAGAGCAAGTAGGAATTATAGAAAACTTAAGAGAAGTAAAAAACAATCTTCAAAAACTTTCAACAATTTCAGATAAATATATAGATATTTTTAATCGCGTAAATAGCTGTTTAATAGAGCTTGATGATGTGGTGACAGATATAGATAATTATCACTCTATTTTAGAAGTTAATCCATCTAGATTAGAACAAGTAGATGCTAAACTTGCACTTATAAATAATTTGATGCAAAAACACGTTGCGCAAAATGTGTTAGAATTAATAAAAATTAAAGAAGAATTATCAATTAAAGTTGAAGCTACAGAAAATGTAGATAAGGATATAGTAGATAAACAAAACCAAATAGAAGAAATAAAACAAACACTTAATAATCAAGCCAAAATTATTACAGAAAAACGCAATAAAGCAATACCTAATTTAATTCGACAATTGCAGAATATTCTTGCTAAACTAGGAATGCCAAATGCACAATTTGAAATTACATTAATACCTGCATCAGACTTTTTAAGTAATGGTAAAGATCAATTAAGTTTTTTATTTTCAGCAAATAAAGGCGGACAATTTAATACATTAAAAAAGGCGGCTTCAGGTGGAGAATTATCGCGAATAATGCTAGCAATAAAAGCTATATTATCACAATACATAAAACTACCAAGTATTATTTTTGATGAAATAGATACTGGCGTTTCTGGCGAAATCTCAAATAAAATGGCAGATATTATGTCACAAATGAGTAAGCAAATGCAAGTATTTAGCATTACACATTTACCACAAATAGCAGCAAAAGGAAATACACATTTTAAAGTGTATAAAGAAGATATTAATAATGTAACTACTTCAAATTTAATTAAATTAGATTATGACGAAAGAGTAGTAGAATTAGCTCAAATGCTTGGAGGAACAAAAATATCAGATTCAGCAATAGCTCATGCTAAACAATTATTAAATTAATATCACTTAAAGTAAAAAGTTATTTTATACATTTGAAATCTCATAACAAAAAAACGAAACAACTATTAATATGTCATTCAATTTATTAAAAGGAAAAAAAGGAATCATATTTGGAGCATTAGATCCAAACTCAATAGCATGGAAAACTGCAGAACGTGTACATGAAGAAGGCGGAGAATTTGTGTTAACTAATGCGCCTATAGCTATGCGTATGGGACAAATAGATCAATTAGCAAGTAAAACAGGATCTCATATTATTCCAGCAGATGCTACTAATTTAGAAGATTTAGAAAATTTAGTAGAAAAATCTATGGAGTTATTAGGCGGAAAAATAGACTTTGTTTTACACTCAATTGGAATGTCTGTAAACGTTCGTAAAGGTCGTGCTTACACAGATCAAAATTATGATTGGACACAAAAAGGAACAGACGTATCTGCAATGTCTTTTCATAAAACAATGCAAACTTTATATAAAAAAGATGCAATGAATGAATGGGGAAGTATCGTAGCTTTAACATACATGGCTGCACAACGTGTTTTTCCAGATTATAATGATATGGCAGATAATAAAGCTTATTTAGAAAGTATTGCCCGCAGTTTTGGATATTTCTTTGGAAGAGATAAAAAAGTAAGAGTAAATACAATTTCGCAGTCTCCAACACCAACAACAGCTGGTCAAGGTGTAAAAGGATTTGATGGGTTTATTGCTTACGCAGAAAAAATGTCTCCTTTAGGAAATGCTACAGCTTTAGATTGTGCTAATTATACAGTAACGTTATTTAGTGATTTAACAAAAAGAGTTACATTACAAAATCTGTATAACGATGGTGGTTTTAGTAATATGGGAGTAAGTGATGCTGTGATGGATACTTTTGTAGAAAATCAAGAATAATTATAATTTATTACTTAAATATAAGCGCTTTACATTTTGTAAAGCGCTTTTTTTATGAATAAATATTTGATCATAATAAAATGTTAACACTTTAACTATTTTATTTGTTTTTAAACGATTTGATAACAGTTAAGCATAATACTTAACATTAAATTAATATTTTTATAAGGTATATAAATAAATACTAAACTTAATTAATATGAAAAAAATTACTTTTATGATTTTTGCATTTCTAGCTTTGTTTATATGGCAAGCAAATGCTCAAGTAACGACATCAGAAAATTTTGGAACTAGTGGTACAGATTCTGCGCCAACAGTTTTAACAATTAACTCTGGTGATATTACTGTAAATGGAGCAGCTCCAATTGATGCTGTTTCTTTAGGTACTTTTACAACTCACTATAATTCTGCTACGGGAAGTACTGCGTATTGTGGCAGTTGGTATGCATTTGATTTAGCTGTTACTGGAGGAGTTGCAGATGGTACATCAATTTTAGGTGGTTGTGATGCTGAATTTAACGGTTTAGACGTTACAGGTTTTACTACTATAACAATAACAAGTGAGGATATTGACGCCTATAATGATTTAGTATTCTTTGATATAGATTTAGATGTTACTTATACACCGTCAACACCACCAAATTGCGATGCAGTTATGACATCTCCTGCAGATGCTTCAATTGATGTGCCTGTTACTGGTGATATTTCATGGTCTGCTGCAACTGGAGGCGCTTCAGGTTATGACATAACTGTAGGTACAACAACTGGGGCTTCTGACGTTTACTCTGCTTCTTTAGGCGACGTAACAACTGTAAATGTTGGTTCATTAGCACCTGGAACAACTTTTTATGTTAACATCGTACCAACTAATGCTAATGGAGCTGCATCAGGTTGTACAGAATATAGTTTTACTACTATTAACGCACCTGAAGTATGTCCAGAGGTAACAGCAGTAACTGATCCAGCTTGTGGTAACTATGATTCTCAAATCTCTTGGTTAGCTATTGATGGAGCAGATGGCTATACAATAACTGCAGGAACTACTCCAGGAGCTAATGATATTGAAGATGCAACAGATTTAGGAACATCTTTGTCTTATACTTTTACCAACCAAGTTGCAGGAGCCAATTACTACTATACAGTCAATGCATATAATACAGCAGGTCAAACATCTGGATGTGCTGAAGGGTCTTTTACTACATTTTCAACTTCTTGTTATTGTGAATCAATACCTTCAAGTAATGATGGTACTGGGATTGGAAGTTTACAAGTAGGAACTACAGACTTTACTAGTGGAGGTGATGTTACATACGAAGATTTTACAGGAACTCCAGTAGACTTAGGACAAGGTTTAACAGCTAATGTTCAAATAGTATTTCAAACAGGTTGGACATATGATACTAATATTTGGATAGATTTTAATGATGATTTTGTTTTTGATTCTTCTGAACAAGTATTTGATGGTGTTTCTCTTGCTGATAATCCAACAACATTAGATGCTTCATT
This sequence comes from Mesoflavibacter profundi, assembly GCF_014764305.1. Taxonomy (NCBI): domain Bacteria; kingdom Pseudomonadati; phylum Bacteroidota; class Flavobacteriia; order Flavobacteriales; family Flavobacteriaceae; genus Mesoflavibacter; species Mesoflavibacter profundi. Next base: position 3,066,387 of record NZ_CP061703.1, on the reverse strand, counting down.
TATGATGCCTGCTACAGCTGCTTTAGGTCAACACAGAATGAGAATTGGTACTGCAGATTCAGGACAAGCAACACCAAACTCATGTTATAATGGAGCGTATGGTGTAACTATGGATTTAGATGTAAATATAATTGTTGTTACTTGTTCTTCACCAGTTGCAACTACGACTGTAAACGACGATTGTGCTAACAATCAATTTAGTGTAGATGTTGAAATTACAGACTTAGGTGATGCAACTTCATTAACCATTTCAAATGATGGTGGAGTAGCAGCTACAACTGGAATTAACGCAACAGGTACATATACAGTAGGTCCTTTTGCTCAAGGTACTCCTGTTAATTTAGTATTAGAACACGAGCAAAATGCAGCTTGTAATGTTAATTTAGGATCTTTTGAAGATAATTGTCCTCCTCTAACTATAGCAACATTAAATTTAACAGGAGACTGTGGTCTTGCAAATGATTCTGCAGTAAGTGAATTACTTGCAGGTGAATTACATTGGTATGAGTTGGTTTATGATGCAACATGTACAGACTTTACAATTGATACAGAAGGTGGTGCGTTTGACACTGAAATAGGAATTTATGATGCTTCAGGAAACTTAATTGGTAATAATGACGATGGTGGAACAGGTACTTTAAGTTCTTTAACATTATCCGGTCAACCAGCAGGTACATATTATGTAGTTGTAGGTTCTTTTAATATGACATTTGGTGCAACAGGTTGGAATGTAACAACTACTGGTACAAACACAGGAGATTTATATTTAAATGCTAGTACTGTTCCAGAAAACGACGAATGTGCTGGTGCATTCCCATTAACATTAGGTGTAGAGATGTCTGGTGATAATACAGGCGCTACAGATTCTGGTGTAACATCTGCTTGTGATTCAGGAATTATTTCTGATGTTTGGTATTCATTTGTTGGACCAGCTTCAACAGAAGTAAGTATCGAATGTACAGCTGCTAATTTCTCTGTATTCTCAGACTGTACTACAGAATTAGTTTGTAACCAACAAACAGTAACTGGACTGGTAGATGGACAAACGTATTATGTAAGAGTAACAGACGACGGAACAGCAAGAATGCAAGCTCCAGGAGCATTTACATTAACTGTTTCAGAAGTTGCGCTTTCTACTGCACAATTTGATCAAGAATTAGGATTTAGCTATTATCCTAACCCAGTTAATAACAATTTAACTTTAAAGTCTCAGAAAGAGATAAATAATGTATCTGTATTTAATATGATAGGTCAAGAGGTTTACAGAAATGTACCTAATACAATGACAGAAGTTGTAGATATGACTAATTTACAAGCTGGTGCATATTTTGTTAAAGTTACTATTGGTAATTCTACAAATACAATTAAAGTAATTAAAAATTAATTTTTATTACAATAAATAAAAGAGCCACCATTTGGTGGCTTTTTTTATGTGTTTAACTTAAATTTGTTTTATGAAGTTAAACTTTTCATTTATTGTACCTGTTTATAATAGACCTAATGAGATTGATGAACTATTGCATAGCTTATCAAATTTAATAGGTGATATTCCTTTTGAGGTTGTAATAATAGAAGATGGATCTACCATTACTTCTAAAGCTGTTGTAGAAAAGTATAACACTACTTTAAATATTTCCTATTATTTTAAAGCCAATTCTGGTCCAGGAGATTCTAGAAATTTTGGGATGAGAAAGGCAAAAGGAAATTATTTTATCATTTTAGATAGTGATTGTATTTTGCCAAAACAATATTTAAAAAAGGTCTTAAAAAGCTTAACCGAGAATTTTGTTGATTGTTTTGGTGGTCCTGATGCAGCGCATAAAGATTTTACAACATTACAAAAGGCAATAGATTTTAGTATGACTTCTTTTATTACTACTGGCGGAATACGAGGAAGTAAGCATGCTGTAAATCGTTTTCAGCCTAGAAGTTTTAATATGGGTTTATCTAAAGCTGCTTTTGAAGCTTCAAAAGGTTTTGGCAATATTCATCCTGGTGAAGATCCAGATCTAACAATTAGATTATGGCAATTAGGTTACCAAACCAAATTAATTGAAGATGCATTTGTGTATCATAAAAGACGTATATCTTGGACAAAATTTTACATCCAGGTGTATAAATTTGGATCGGTTAGACCAATTTTAAATTCGTGGCATCCTTCAACTAAAAAGGTAACTTATTGGTTTCCTTCGTTATTTATTATTGGACTTTTATTTAGTTTTATATTATATATTCTAGGGTATAAAATATTTTTAATGTGTTATGTTGGGTATTTTATTCTAGCTTTTTTACTAGCATGCTATAAGACTAAAAATTTAATTGTTGCTATACAAAGCTTAATAGCTATAATAATTCAATTTTCTGGTTACGGTTATGGTTTTTTAAAATCTAATATTAAATTACTTTTTAGTAAAAAGCAGCCTGAGCAATTGTTTCCTAAATTATTTTTTAAGTAAAGATGAAATCTTTAAAAGCCAAAATCTTGTCATTATTTAGAAGTAAAAAACTTAATGTGTTTTTTGTCTTTTTTATGATTGCTCTAAGTATATTGGTGTTAACTAAATTATCTCAGACTTATCAAGGTACTTTAGTATTTAATGTCAAGCCAACAGATGTAAAAGAAACACAAGTCATTCTAAACGATTCTGCCAACCAATTAATTATTACTTTAGAAACACATGGGTTTAATTGGTTAAATTATGCTTTTAATAAACCTGAAGTAAAAGTTAATCTTCAAAATGATGTCTTACAAAAAGATTCAACTTTAATATGGACAGAACGTAAAGGATTTTCTAGCATAAGTAAACAATTTGGTAAAGACACTAAAGTATTAAGTATAAACCCAGACACTTTAGTCTTTAATTTTGATGTAAATCAAGTTAAAAAAGTACCAATAAAAAGTAATTTTAAAATAGCTTTTAAAGAAGGATATAACACTTTAGATCTAATTACTGTAAAGCCAGAATCTATAAATATAATTGGTCCTGCAACACTTCTGCAAAAAATAGATTTTATCACAACCGAATCTAAAACTTACGAAGAAGTAAAAACTAATATTAATAAACCTATACAGTTAATTTTAGATAATATAAGTAAAGAGATTAAAGTATCGCAAACCCAAGTCAACTTCAAATTGGAAGTTTCTAAATTTACAGAAGGAATAATTACTTTACCTGTCACAATTACTAATGTGCCAGAACATTTATCAATCAATTATTTTCCTAAGCAAGTCAATGTAAAATACTCTACAACTATAGAAAATTTTAATACTATTAGTAAAACCGATTTTGTTGTACAATGTGATTATAAAAAAGTAAAAAACAACTCTTTTTTAATTCCCGAATTAATCCAACAACCTAAAAACGTTAAAAATGCTAGAGTAGAAGAGCAGCAAATCGAATTTATCATAACTCAAAAATGACAAAATTAGTAGGATTAACTGGCGGTATAGGAAGCGGTAAAACAACTGTAGCTAAATATTTTGAAGAACTTGGCGTACCAGTCTACATTGCAGATTCAGAAGCTAAAGCGCTTATGAATCGATCAAAAGTTATTCGAAGAAAACTAATAGCTTTATTTGGTAATGAAGCCTATTTAGAAAACACGTTAAATAGACTATTTATAGCTCAGCAAATTTTTAATGATAAAAAATTGCTTAACGCTATGAATGCTATTGTACATCCAAAAGTAGCAAGTCATTTTAAGCGTTGGGTAAACAAACAAGATTCACCTTACGTAATTAGTGAAGCAGCAATTCTTTTTGAAAACGGAAGCTATAAAAAATACGATTTCATAATAACTGTTACAGCTCCAGAAAATATAAGATTGCAACGTGTGATAAAACGTGATAATAGTAATAAACAAAAGGTAGAAGCTATAATGGCAAACCAATGGTCTGATCAAGAAAAAATCAAACGATCGGATTTTGTAATAGAGAATATAGATTTAGAGCAAACAAAAATTCAAGTAAGAAAAATCCACAAAAAAATATTAAAATTGACCTCTAAGCATTAAATTTTAACATTTTTGTTAATGTAAGGTTAAAAGGATATAAGGATAAATGTTAAAATCTTAATTTTGGGCAATGAACAAAAGGATTTTTCTAGCATTAGTTATATTAATGAGCCTTTCTTTGATAGGAATTATCTTAGTACAAGCCTATTATATTAACAATTCTCTTCGCAATACAGAAGAGCAATTTAACTTTAACGTTAGAAAAGCCTTAAGTTTTGTATCAAAAACAATAGAAAAGCAAGAAAAAGAACAACACATTTTCTGGCTATCTAAAGCGATACAAGAAAGCGGAACAAAAGCAGACACAACTGCAATTTTAAACTTTTATGTAGAGCAAAAAAACAACGATACAAACGAAACATTAATATATCGTAACGGTATACTAGAAGAAAACTTTAAGTTATCTTCTGCGCTCTTTGACATAGGTTTAGATAGTATAAACGTAAAAAGAATTTTAAGCGAAAAAGAAACTAAAGTCATAGAAGATGGATCTGTAGATGGTGGCACAAGCCTTACAGCATTATTATCGCAAATCGCAACACAAGAATTTGCAGATATATTCTCAGAATCTTCTTATAACGAGTTTGCTTACCGTAGACCAATACATAAACGAGTATCTGTAGAAGAAATAGATAGACTATTAAGTTTAAAACTATTAGAAGACGAAATAGATATAGACTACGAATTTGCAATTTACAGTAACGGATTAGCAACAAAAGTTAAAACTGAAAATTTTGAACTAAAAAAAGGAGCAACCTTTAGTGCACCATTTTTTAGTAACAAAAAAGACAAAAGTAACTACAGACTATTAGTTAATTTTCCAGATAGAAAAGAATTTATTTTATCTTCTATATTAACAATGCTAATACTTTCAATAGTATTTACATCTATCATCATATTAGCATATTCTAGTGCTATTTATCAATTAATTAAGCAACGTCAAATTTCAGAAATCAAAACAGATTTCATAAATAATATGACGCATGAATTTAAAACACCAATAGCAACAATTAATTTAGCATTAGACTCTATAAGAAACCCTAAAATTATTGAAGACAAAGAAAAAGTGCTACGATATTTAGGCATGATAAGAGAAGAAAATAAAAGAATGCATGCTCAAGTAGAAAACGTTTTAAGAATATCTAAACTAGAAAAAAACGAACTAAATATAAGTAAAGAACGATTAGATTTACACAGCTTAGTAGAAGAAGCAATAACACATGTAGAGCTAATTGTAGAAGATCGTGGTGGAGAAATAACAGCCAATCTAAATGCAGAAAAAACATCTGTTTTAGCAAACGACTCTCACTTTACAAACGTATTAGTGAATATTTTGGATAATGCTATAAAGTATTCTCCAGAAGCACCAAAAATTATAGTTACTACAGAAGTAGTAGGAAACAATATATTAGTGCATGTTAAAGATCACGGAAGTGGTATGAGTAAAACAGCACAAAAACGTGTGTTCGAAAAATTTTACAGAGAACATACAGGAAATATACATAATGTAAAAGGTCATGGGTTAGGATTAGCCTATGTAAAAAGAATAATAGAAGACCATCAAGGTCACATATCAGTAGAAAGCGAAAAAGACAAAGGAAGTACTTTTACCATAAAGCTTCCGTTAATATCATAAGTTACTATGGAAGAACAACAAAAACGAATTTTATTAGTAGAAGACGATCCAAACTTTGGAACAGTCTTAAAAGATTATTTAACCATGAATGATTACGAAGTAACACATGCCAAAAACGGTATGGAAGGCTTCGAAAAATTTAAAAGAGGTGATTTTGATTTATGTATTTTAGACGTCATGATGCCTTATAAAGATGGTTTTACTTTAGCTAAAGAAATTAGAGAAAAAAACGAAGATATTCCTATTGTTTTCTTAACAGCAAAAGCAATGAAAGAAGACGTTTTAAAAGGTTATAAAGTAGGAGCAGACGATTATTTAAACAAGCCTTTTGATAGCGAAGTTCTTTTAATGAAAATTAAAGCTATCATGCAACGTAAAGCAACAGACTCTTTAGCAGATAGCAAACAATTTGAATTTAAAATTGGTGATTTTGATTTAAATTCTAAACTAAGATTTTTAACTTATAAAGATCAAGAACCAATTAAATTATCGCCTAAAGAAAACGAATTATTACGTTTACTTGCTTTACATGAAAACGATTTAATGCCTCGTGAATTAGCATTAACAAAAATATGGAGAGACGATAACTACTTTACGTCAAGAAGTATGGATGTTTATATTGCTAAATTAAGAAAGTACTTAAAAGTAGATCCTAACGTAGAAATTTTAAACATTCACGGTGAAGGATTTAGATTAGTAATAAATCAAGGATAAAAAACTACGTTTTATAATATCAAAAGCTAGCAAATTGCTAGCTTTTTTATGCTTTTAATTCATAAAGCATAAGGGTTTCTTCGTCATTTGGTATGTTAATTAAAGACTTAAAGGTAAATCCTAAACGCTCTAATAATTTTTGAGAAGATGTGTTGTTAGGCAAAGTTATAGCTTTAATAAAAGTAAGATTAAAATCTTCAAAAGCAGCTTGTTTTAATCTATTTGCTGCTTCAAAAGCATATCCTTTTCCTTCATATTCTGGTAAAAACGCAAATCCAATATCTACACCTTCAATATCTTCTCTGTTATATAGTCCACAAGTACCAATTATGGTATGATCGTCTTTTTTAATTACACTATAGGTCGAGTAACCGTATTGTTTTAAGTGTGGATTAAATTTATCTTTAATGTATCGTACGGCATCTTCAATGGTGTGTACATTTCTATCTCCAATATATTTTAACCACTTTGGCGTATTTAATAATTCGACTATAAAACTAGCATCATTAACTGTTGTTGCACGTAAAATTAATCGGTTTGTCTCAAATGTTTTAGTACTCATTAATTTGATTATTTATAGCAGATGTTATGTCATCAAGATTGGTTGTATAATCAAACCAAAGTGTTTCATTATTTTTTTTAAACCACGTTAATTGGCGTTTGGCAAATCTTCGGCTATTTTTTTTAATTTCAGAAATGGCAAAATCTAAAGTCCATTTTTCATCTAAATAATTAAAAATTTCTTTGTAACCAACCGTATTTAATGCGTTTAAATGTTTGTATTCAATTAAAGATTTTACTTCTTCAATTAAACCATTTTCTATCATAATATCTACACGTTGGTTTATTCTGTCGTAAATAATCTCACGATCTGCAGTTAGTCCAATAGTTATTGTTTTAAACGGTCTTTTATTTTTGTCTTTATTTAAAAAGGAAGAATATGGTTGCTTTGTGCCAATACAAATTTCTAAAGCACGAATAACACGATGCGGATTATCAATTGCTATGGTATTATAGGCAACTTCATCTAAATTTTTAAGTTGAAGCTGAAGCGATTCCAAACCTTCTTCTTCAAGTGTATTATTAAGTTGTTCTCTAATGTTTGGATCTACATCCGGAAAATAATCTAACCCTTTAGTCACCGCATCTACATACAATCCTGAGCCGCCAACCATAATTACGATATCGTGTTTTTGATGTAATTCTTCAATTGTTTTTAGCGCATCTTTTTCAAAAGCACCAACATTATAATTTTCTGTTATAGATTTATGATGAATAAAATGATGTGGCGCAGCAACTAATTCTTCTATGGTTGGCGCAGCAGTACCAATACTCATTTCTTTAAAAAACTGTCTAGAATCTGCTGAAACTATTTCGGTATTAAAATAATTTGCTAGTTTGATACTAAGCGACGTTTTGCCAATTGCTGTAGGACCAACAATAGATATTAAATACGTTGTGTTACTCACAATTAATGAAGGTTATTTCCGCAGATTTTACAAAAATTAGCATCGTCGTCATGTGTTCTATGATGGCAATTACTACAAATCTGCGTGTTTAATCGTATTTTTTGTATTGGTTTTTCTTCTAAATTCTCTTTATCAGAATAGTTTTTAGAATACTCTACAGATACTATTCCTGTTGGAATAGCAATAACGCCATAACCAATAATCATAATTATAGAAGAAATAAATTGGCCAAGTGCTGTTGCAGGAGCAATATCACCATAACCAACTGTAGTTAGTGTTACAATAGCCCAATATACACTTCGTGGTATGCTTGTAAAACCACTATCTTGACCACTTTCTACAATGTACATTACTGCACCAAGTATGACGCAAATGATTAAAACAAAAAATACAAAAACAGCTATTTTTGCACGACTTGCTCTAAGCGCTTTCATTAAGTTGTTAGATTCGCCAACAAATCTAGCTAGTTTTAAAATTCTAAACACGCGCATTAATCGTAAAGCTCTTAACGCTACTAACGAATGTGAATTTAGAATGAAAAATGATAAGTATTTTGGTATGGTTGATAAAAAATCTACGATACCATAAAAACTGAAAATATATTTTTTGGGTTGATTAACTACAATTATTCTTGCAATATATTCTATTGAAAATAATATTGTAATTACCCATTCAGAGATGTTTAAAAAGTCGTAATGTTTTTCGGCAAAAGATGTAACACTTTCTAGCATTACTAGAATAATACTAGCAACAATTAATAAAAGTAATACAATGTCAAAAATTTTACCAGCAGGCGTATCTGCTTCATAAATTATTTCATGAAGATTTTCTTTCCAGTTTTTATGTTTGTTAATACTCATTAATTATAAATCTTAACCTTTTTTCTCTAGAACTAATATAGAGTTAGATTGTAAATCTACTAAGTTATCAAAAAAAGACTTTAATTCCTTATAATAAAAATGATGATAACTTTTTTCATAAAAGTTAGCTTTAAAATAAAATTCAACTATTCCAGATTCTTTTTTTGATTTAAATATTGAAAGTGCAGAACTTTGGGGTAATTGTTTTGTGTTTTCTTTAGATATATCATTGACTACAAAATTATCACTAAAGAAAATTTTAATTCTATTTGTATACATATCCTTATAACCAAAATCTACTGGATAAGACCGTTCTTGTAATTTTAATGGATTTTCTGTAAAGTTTTTAAAAATAAAAGGGTCAAAAAACACTTTATTCCCAATTGTATTTACAGGACCAGAAAAAGTGATTATTTCATTAACTTTTAAGGTGTCTTCATCTATTAAAACATCAATATTATCAAAGGTAAAATCTGGGAATGCTTGTGTATAATAATCTATAAATTTTTGATTATTTTTATTGAATTCTTTCTTAATATCTAAAGCTTTAAAACCTAAGCTAGTTATATTTATTGTTGCATTAAATGTATAGTCATCATTTATTGTGATTTCAGATTTTTGAATTATTGAAGATTTTGTTTGCGGCTCTAAATCAATCCACTTGCTACCATTATTAAAGTCTATTTCTCGACCATAATCATTAAGACATTTAAATGGTATTTGACCAAATACTAGATCTTTATCTGTAGCATCCAAAAAGTATGATTTACCTTCAATTTCTAATTTTAAAATAAGGTAATTAAATTCTGAAATTACAGGAAATAACTTTGTTACTAGACCATGATCTCTAGTACTTAATAAAACAGGATTTACCTTTAAATTATTTGATTTTAGTAGGTTGTATAAAAGAAGATTAATTTCGGCTGTGTTTCCTGATTTATCATCAATTACATCTTTAATAGAGATATCTTTAAAAATTCGATGTTTATTATTCCATGTGTAATTGTTTTTTACAAAATCATAAATCAATTTTGCTTTATCTAAAGTTGAATTTTGTTTTAATATTTCTTCTTCAGGTATTAATTTTTTAACTAAGCTTTCTTTTTTTAACTGTTTACCAAAATTTTGATTAGTTTTTAATTCTTTATCAGCTGTTTCCCAACTCTTAGTGATGTTTTCTACTACACCATCAAACCTGTTTATAGTTTTTAATTCATATTCAATTCTAGAAATGTAATTTGAAGCAGCTCTCATATAACTTTCTTCTCTAAAAGCAGGAATATTAGTCATAACATATTTAGCTACTGTACAATGAGCTGATCCACCGTTACTTACTTTTATACAATATTTGTCTAAAGTCATATCATGAGTCTTTAGCTCTAAGTCTCCAACTAATTTAATATGATAATCATAATTACCTGGAATACTAGTTATATATTCACTATATAATTTTGGTAGGTCTTCTTGAAAATACCAAGGTTGATATTTATAAATAAAAGGAGTTCTTAACTCATAGGTATATGTTATAACAGAGCCTTCTTTAATATCTGGTAATGTAAATTTTATATACGTGTTATTTTCATCAATTTTATCTTCGAATATTTGAGAAGGTTCTAAGTTAGTTCTTTTAATTTGTCCGTTTACTAGGTTAGTTGTAGAACCTTTAATATTGTTTATTTTCTCTTTATTTCTGTCTGAATTGTAAAGTCTTAAACTAATATTTGAATGTTTAAATCCTTCACGATTTAAAATTTTGACTTTCTTTTTGTATTCAAAAACTAATTCAAAAGTTCTTTTGTCTATGTAAGCATTTCCAAACTCATATAAAATAACAGCATTTGCTGTAGTGTCTTGTTCAAAAGTGTTTTTTTCTAAATCAGATTTAGTAACAATAATGTTTTCTGAATTAAATTGAATTTGTGCAATTAGGAGATTAGTAAATAAAAAAGTTAGTAAGGTTAGTAATGATAATTTCCTCATGGTAATTGAATGATTTTTAGACGTTTATTACGTCTTAAATAGCTTTGGATTATATGTTGTTGGTCTCTATTATTTTCCATTGGTGTGATAATAGATTCCAAAATTTCTAAATTATTAATTTGATAGTTTAAACTGTAAAAGCCAAACCCTTTAAAAATGCCATTTTTAATTAAAATAGCGCTACGTTCGTCAACATCACGACCTCGATCTATAATCACCATATTTTGTTGGTCGTAACTATGTTTTTTTAATAATTGATTAACGCGATTATTGTAGTCTTCTGCAGATTCTTCTTGTATACAAGCGCCTTCACATTTTTTAACTTCGTAGTTAAAACAGCTAGTGTTGGTTTTATAAATTCCTGTTAGTTTTTGGCAAAGATTATAGTCTTCTATAGCTTTTTCTAAAAAGTGCTTACCGCTTTGTCTATTACTAAACGTTGTAATATTAGCTTTGTCTTTATAGGCTTTATCAATGGTTAGATTTATATACCCTTTATGGTCTGTAAAGCTGTAAAGTGCATGCGTAAAAATATTACGTCTTAACGCTCTATTAAAAGCAGGTTTTGTTTTTTTAATTTCTTCACTTTCTTTTAAAAGCGCAACTAATTCGCTTCCTGTTTTTTCAAAAGTAACAGCAGCAACTAAGCTTTGTATTTTTTTTGACTTTGGATTTGTGCCAGTAAAATGTTGATTAACGCGGTTTTTTATGTTTTTACTTTTACCTATGTAAATAATTTCTCCGTCCGATTTATGAATGTAATACACGCCAGTTTCACTAGGTAAATCTTGTACAATATCTATTAACCTTGGTTCCATTTGAAATTTAGGCTCTTTTCTAACGGACTCTTGTATAATGTTTTTATTAGTGTCTTTATCTAATAATAACTGAAATAATTTAACCGTCGCTTTTGCATCTCCTGCAGCACGATGCCTATCGCTTACTGGTATTCCTAAAGCGCGTACAAGTTTACCTAAACTATAGCTTTTTTGGTCTGGAATCAAATCTTTAGAAAGCTCTACAGTGCATAAGGTTTCACGTTCGTAATCAAAACCTAATCGTTTAAATTCTGTACGAAGTATGCGATAATCAAATTTTGCATTGTGAGCTACTAAAATGGTGTTTTCGGTAATTTCTACAATACGTTTAGCAACTTCATAAAACTTAGGTGCATTTTTAAGCATATTGCTATTAATCCCAGTAAGGTTAACCACGAAAGGTTGAATTTCTCTTTCGGGATTAACTAAACTTATAAATTGATCTACAACTTTATGTCCATCAAATTTATAAATAGCAATTTCGGTAATACCTTCTTCATTGTATTTACCGCCTGTAGTTTCTATGTCGACTATCGTATAAATAGAAATATATGTTTTTTAATTATTATAATTTCTAGCGCCAAAAATACTACTTCCAACGCGAACCATTGTACTACCGCATTCTATAGCTAATTTGTAATCGCCACTCATTCCCATACTTATGGTTTGTAAGTTGCAATTTGAGGTCTTAATAGTTTTTAAATCTTCAAAAGCAGATTTTAGGCGTAAAAACTCTTCTTTTATTTGGTCTTTATTATCTGTAAATGTTGCCATTCCCATAAGACCAACGATGTTTATATTTTTTAATTCTGAAACGGTTTCAGAAAGCAATAATTCTTCTGCATCTTTAATGCGCATTCCAAATTTACTATCTTCTTCTGCAATTTTAATTTGAAGTAAACAATTAATAATTCTATCGTGTTTTAAGGCTTGTTTATTAATTTCTTCTAACAATCTTACCGAATCTACACCATGAATTAAATCCACAAACTCAGCCATATATTTTACCTTATTACGCTGTACATGACCAATCATATGCCATTTGATATCTTTTGGCATTTCTTGATACTTATCTGCCATTTCTTGGATTTTATTTTCTCCAAAAATGCGTTGTCCAGCGTTGTAAGCTTCCATTAGATCACTTACAGGTTTTGTTTTAGATACAGCTACAAGTGTAACATGTTCTGGTAAGGATTGTTTTATAGTATCTAAGTTATGTTTTATGCTCATAGATTAAATTGAATTAAAACTCATAAATAGTAACGCCACTTCTTAATTTAGGTTCTATATATGTGCTTTTTGGTGGCATTGTTAGATTTTGATCTGCGATAAGTTTCATTTGCTCGATAGTTGCAGGAATCATACCAAAGCCAACTTCAAAAGCTTTACTATCTACCATACTTTTTAAATTAACAATGTCTTTTTTACCGCTTAAATACATAATGCGATTATCGTTTCTTAAATCTGTAATGCCTAAAATAGGTTGTAAGATGGTTTTGTATAGTATTTGCGCATCTAATTGATCTAAAGCGGTATTAAAAATATAATTAGATTTTCTTAAATACAAGGAATAAAACTCGCCATCTAAATACATACTAAAATGATGTTGTTTAGAAGGTTGATAAGGCATAATACCTCTGTTTTCTATTCTAAACATCGTATCTAACTGAATTAAAAACTCTTCTTTAGATAATCCGTTTAGATCTTTTACCAAACGGTTAAATTGATTAATTTTTAATTCTTCTTCGCAGATTAAATAACTCATAAAATAATTATAAGTTTCGTTTCCAGTATGTTGTAGATTGTTAGATTTTAAATCTTCACAAAGTAATTTTGAAGACGAAGATCTATGATGTCCATCTGCAATATATAATGTTTTTATGTTGCTAAACGCATCGCTAATAGCGTTTATATCTTCTGGATTATCAATTAACCAAAGGTAATGCGTATCGCGGTAAGTTGTAGTAAACTCAAACTCTGCACGTTCCTTTTGTTTTTCCTTAATAATCGCACTAATGGTATTATTTTTAGGATAAGTAAGTAGTACAGGCTCTGCATTAAACCCAACTGTTTTTAAATAGTCTTTAAAAATAACTTCTCTAGACGCAATGGTATCTTCGTGTTTTTTTATAACGTTGTTGTTATAATCTTCAACACTTGCAGCAGCAACAATACCATTAAACTCTTGATTATCTCTATCTACAATTTTGTAAATGTAATAACAAGGTGATTGATCTTGAATAAAAATACCATCTTCTTTAAACTCTAAATACCTGTTTTTTACAAGATTGTATCTCGCTTCTCCAGAAATTTCTTTATCATATTTATAACCTGGATTAACAATATGTAAAAAAGAAAACGGATTATAATCTAATCTTGCTTCACGTTCGGCTTGCGTATAGCTTTGATACGATCTTGAAGCAACTAGACTTACCTTGTCTCTTGTTGGTCTTACAGCTTTAAATGGTAAAATTTTACTCATAAACAAAAACAAAATAAGGTAAACATCAACTTTAGTTGAATTTACCTTATTGTTTGATTATTATTTGATTAACTAAATTGTTTTGAAACGTTTTCAGCTTTTCTACTTTCTGAATAATCGTAAAAACCTTCACCAGATTTTACACCTAATTTACCAGCACGTACCATATTTACTAATAATGGGCAAGGTGCATATTTAGGGTTTTTAAATCCGTTGTACATCACTTCTAAGATGGATAAACACACGTCAAGTCCAATAAAATCTGCTAATTGTAATGGTCCCATTGGATGCGCCATACCTAACTTCATTACGGTATCAATTTCGGTAACACCAGCAACACCGTTGTATAACGTTTCAATAGACTCGTTAATCATTGGCATTAAAATACGATTGGCAACAAAACCTGGATAATCATTAACTTCTACAGGAACTTTACCTAAGGTTTTAGATAATTCCATAATGGTATTTGTCACTTCATCTGTCGTGTTGTAACCTCTAATAATTTCTACTAATTTCATGATTGGCACAGGATTCATAAAATGCATACCAATCACTTTGTCTGGTCTGTTGGTTACAGCAGCTATCTGTGTGATAGAAATAGAAGATGTGTTTGTTGCTAAGATGGTATCTTCAGGACAAACATCGCTTAATTGCTTAAAGATTTTAAGTTTTAAGTCTACATTTTCGGTAGCTGCTTCTACAACTAAACCTACATTTTTAACGCCATCTTCTGTTGTTGTAAACGTGGTAATGTTCGCTAAAGTTTCAGCTTTATCAGCTTCTGTAATTTTTTCTTTAGCGACCATGCGATCTAAATTTTTTGCAATGGTATCCATTCCTCTTTTTAAAGATGCGTCGCTAATATCTATTAAGTTAACTTTAAATCCTGATTGGGCAAAAGTGTGGGCAATACCGTTACCCATTGTTCCTGCGCCAATAACTGCTACATGTTTCATGTTTGTATGTTGAATTTTATTTCCGCGAAAGCGAAATTTTTAAATTATAAATTAGTTTAAAATTGATCGATAATCATTGTGGCTACACGTAAAGCTTCTGTACCATCGTGTAACGTTACAACTGGTTTTGTATTGGTGTTTATGGCGTTGGCAAAACTTTCTAGCTCGTCTAAAATGGCGTTGTTAGCTGATATTTCTGGATTGTCAAAATAGATTTGCTTTTTGATACCTTCGGCATTTTGTAAAATCATATCAAAATCGCCAGGTTGTTCTGGTGCATCTTTCATTTTTACGACTTCACATTTCTTTTCTAAAAAGTCTACCGATATGTAAGCATCACGCTGGAAAAAACGTGTTTTACGCATGTTTTTAAGTGAAATTCTGCTTGCTGTAATATTGGCTACGCAACCGTTAACAAACTCGATACGTGCATTTGCAATATCTGGCGTGTCACTAATTACCGAAACGCCACTTGCCGAAACGTTTTTAACTTTAGATTTTACAACGCTTAAAATTACGTCTATATCGTGAATCATTAAATCTAAAACTACAGGAACATCTGTACCACGTGGATTAAATTCGGCCAAACGATGCGCTTCAATAAACATTGGGCTATCTAATTGGTCTTTTACTGCTGTAAAAGCAGGATTAAAACGCTCTACATGACCAACTTGACCTTTAACACCATGTTCTGCAACCAAAGTTCTTATTGTTTCGGCTTCTTCAACGGTGTTTGTAATAGGTTTTTCTATAAAGATATGTTTACCTTTTTTAATGGCTTGTTTTGCACAATCGTAATGCGATAATGTTGGCGTTACAATGTCTACAACATCTACAGCGTCTATTAAGGCTTCAATGGTATCAAAAAACTTGTAACCAAATTCGGCTTCTACTTTTTTTCCGTTGTCTTTATCGGCATCGTAAAAACCTACAAGTTCAAATTTTTCGGATTGTTTAAGTAGTCTTAAATGAATTTTACCAAGATGTCCAGCACCTAATACTCCAGCTTTTAACATAGATTATTCTGTTTTTTTCAAAAATAAGTTTTTTAAATAGTATTTAAAATGAAATTGATAATAAAAATAGATGTTTTTTGAATAAATTTTAAAAGGCATAAATTTTGTTTTTCAGCTTTAAATTTTTGCCCTATTTTTAGCCTTCTAAACTAGCCCATATTTTGAAAGATACGTTTAAACATAAAGGATTGCGACAGAAACTAGTAGCTGTTTTAAAAGCTAAAGGTATTACTAATAACGATGTTTTAAATGCTATTGGTAAGATACCTAGACACTTATTTATGGATTCTAGTTTTTTGGATCATGCGTATCAAGATAAGGCGTTTCCTATTGCGGCAGATCAAACCATATCGCAGCCTTATACGGTAGCTTTTCAAACCGAATTAATGCAAATAAAACGTGGCGATAAAGTTTTAGAGATTGGTACAGGTAGCGGTTATCAAACTGCTGTGTTATGCGAGCTTGGCGCAAAAGTGTATAGTATAGAAAGACAACATGAATTATTTAAGCTAACCAGTCGTTTTTTACCAAAAATAGGCTATCGTGCTAAAAAACTAATTTTTGGTGATGGCTACAAAGGATTGGTAGAAGAAGCACCTTTTGATAGTATTATTGTTACTGCTGGCGCTCCATTTGTGCCAAAACCATTATTAGCGCAACTTAAAATTGATGGTCGTTTAGTGATTCCTGTTGGAGATAACGTACAAACCATGACACTTTTTGTTAGAAAAGGGCAAACCGATTTTGAAAAAACTGAGTTTGGCGAGTTTAGATTTGTACCGCTATTGGAGGATAAGAATTAGGCAAGAACAAGTAATTACTTAAGAAATTGTTGCCAACTGTTTTTTTAGCATTTTTTCAGGTCTGAAGTCAATTCTGGGTTTTTGATTGCAAAAGTTAATATGTTTTTTGTTAAATCCCTTAAAAACTCCTGTATAAAGCTTTGGCTATTTTTAAAAATTTTCAGTTGTTTTTCAAAATCAGATTTGTTTCCGTGTGCAATATCATTTCTATATTGATATAGTTTTGCAATGATAATTTCTAATGTATTTGTATTTGAACCACCGAAATACTCTCGAAAGTTCATTGGATTATTAATTTGATTATTTATTAAATTTATTTTAGTCTGAAGTTGATTATTTATTGAATTTTCGTTTGGTTTATAATTAGTTAATAAAAGTTCCAATATCGAAAAGTATCCAAGTATTCTAAATGTAGACTCTTTCGATATATTTTGTAAGTTCAGATAGTCTTGTAAAGCCTTATCTATAAATTCAAAATTATGTTTATCCTTTTGGAACTCTGTTAGTGAATAGAATAGACTATTGATTTCATTGACATCAGTTTTAGTGATTGGTTTATTTTCTAATTTATCAAATTGCGTGTTATAGAAAAAATTTAATGTTTTCAATTGATTACTTACAATACCTGGAATTTCTTTTCCATTTATGGTTTTAATACCAGTATAAGCTACTGAAAATAAAATTGTCAAATCAATTTTAGATAGTCCTAAAGCAATTGGTACAACATCCGACATATTGATTTCAGGATATTCAATTATCCAGTATTTCCAATCTTTTTTTTTAAGTGTATGGAATGTGAGTCCGTTCTCTTTTGGTTCAGAATAGTATTCGTAACGATTTACATCATGATGTAAAATTTTTGTGTAATCAGCAATGAAGTTCTGAATAATTTTAATTTGTTCATTATTTGCCTTTTTCAGAACATAATTCTCAAATAATTCAATATTATCTTTTCGAAATGGCACGATTAAATCTCCAAAAAATAAAAAGGACTTTCTGTTCATTCTGTGCTGTTTCTAAAATTGTACTTATTAAAAAGATAAATCAAATTTCCAATTCGCCTTATCATTATCAAACGAAGTTAATTGATTTATTATTCAATATCAAATCTAGATTTACAGTGTAATATTCAATTAAAAACTAAACCCAAACAAAAAGGTATCATTAACCAATCCGCTTCCAGAATAAGCGCGCACGTAATCTACACGTAAAAACCTAACTTTTCCCCAACCTAAGTTGCTTAAACCTATAGAAAACTCGTTGTAAGGCTTGTTTTCTTTAGTTAATGCAGCGTTGTAACCTAATACCAAATTGTAGTTTAGCTTATTTATTAAAGGGATTTTATTTAAAATATAGCCTTTAAAATTGTGCTCTGCATGGATTTCGGCATAGTTGTTATTGGTGCTTAAATCGTAATACGGTAAGATTTTAAAGCTGTTAATATAATTACCATCCATAACAATATTGGTTTGGTTACCGTTAAAGTGATGGTAATCCATAAACGCAATGTTTTCTGCATTATTAAATACGCCAGCTTTTAAAAAGTAAGTTAAATCTCCTTTGTTACTTAAGTTAACGTTTTGATACAATTGTGCTTTAAACAAATCAAAATTGTAGTTGCTAATGCTACTGCCAAACCCTTTTTCGTAACCTAAAAATAGCGTCGGAATTTTACTGTTCGGGATGTTGTATTTTCCGTTAGGATAACTTAAATAGTTTTGACCAAAATTAATACGCGTGTTTAAATTTAACTTATAAATATGATGGTTTGCAAAAGAAGACACGCCATAAGCAGTAGGATTTACAGGATTATTGCTCGTGTATACTCTGTCTGCTTTTGGGTACCAAGCTTGGTCTGTGGTATTGAAAAGCGATTTTCGGTTATTGTAACTTAAATTAGAGTAGAGGTGAAGCCCATTGACTAATTCTTGATTATAATTTAACTGTACAAAACTACGGTCGTAAAGCTTTAAATAATTTTTTTCAAACCATAAAGAATACGATGTGTTTAATAATGGTAAACTAGTTAAACTTGGATTAAATTGTTCTACTTTACTACCACCAGAAAGCGATACAAATGCACGATTTTTATTGTTGAATCTATAGTTTATAGTTCCTGTACCACGTAATCTATCGTCTGCAAAACCATAATTAACATCAGATTTTATGTTGAAATATTTTTCGCTGTCTTTATAGCGTTTTGTATAATTTGCGGTTACTGTTCCGTTCCAACCTTGCACAGTATTAAATTGAATTGCTGATATTGGAGATGAAATTGAAAAACGTTTCTTTTTAAACGAATTTTTATACGTGTAACCGCCTAAAATATCACCAAGTTTAAATTTGTTTTCTGCTTGATCTACCGAATCTAAGTAAGGCTGAGATTCTCTAACCAATTGTATGCTATCTTTTTTTATGTAGTCTTTAACCTCTGCATCTGTAAGTGGTACAGGTCGTTTTTCTTGCCAATATAAGCTGTCTTTTTTGTTGGCGTTATCTTTAAATGAAAGAATCTCGCGCGAGAAATTGTTCTTATCTAAATTAGGGTTAAAATCAAAGTCGCTGTACACTGCGGTAAAACGTCCGCTACCATTAAAGCCCATAAAACCAAAGGTGAAATCGAAAATTTGAGAAATTTTTCCCCAAACCTTTTCGTTTTCAAAATATGAAAAGGACTGATTTATTGTAAATAAATCTACAGGTGCAATTTGCGCTTGTTGCCCAGTAATATTAAGTTCTAAACCAAATAAACTCCATTGGTCTTCTACAATATAAATGAAACCATCAAAGGTTTTGTCGTTTTTACGCTTTGGCAAAACTTCAATTTTATTAACTAAATGTCCTGAATCGTCATAAAACGTACCAACTAACTTGTAATTATAATAATTAAAGGCAAAGTCTGCAATTGGTGAGACGATTTCGGTTTCAAGACTTATGGTGTTTTCGTAAAAATTAAAGTCGACATCTGTCGCGTTATTAAAACTAAAACCATTGCTGTTACCACTAACTTTAGAAGCTGTAATGGTTTCTTTTAAAGGTTTAGGCGATAATTTTTCTAGTTTAGAAATAGTTTCAGAAAGATAGATAATACCACTTCTTGTCGAGTCTAAGCTACCTTCAAGATCGCCAACTTCTTGACCAAAAATCTTTTCTGGTGCATCTTTAAGTTGTAATAATCCTCTGGAATAAAAGTCAGCAGTATACGTATTGTATTTTTCTAGGTTTTCTTTTCTTTTGGCAATCGTGTTTCTAATAATTTGAATAGCAGGATCTTCTTTTGCGTTTAAAACGACTTCATCTAAATTAATATCTTCTTCTTCTAAAACAACGTCTAAAGTAAAAGGAAAACTGTTAATAGTCACAGTTTTTTTTAATGTTTTAAAACCTAAATATTGAAAAACAATAGTGTAATTTCCTGTGTTTTTTATATCTAACTGGTAATAACCGTCGTTGTTTGTGGTTGTTCCTTTTCTAGTGTTTTCAACAAAAATATTGACTACAGCAAGTGGTTGGTTTTCTTTAGAAGTTACAGTTCCTACAACTTGTGCAGAAAGTTTAATACAAAATAATAGGAGTAATAGAAGTAAAGATTTTTTCATTATGATGGTTTTATAGTATAGACGTCATTTTTACATAAATGGTTGCCTACATAAAGCCAAACATAATTTTTTTTACTGAATTATGTAATTATCAGAGACTTAAATTAATTATAAATTTTCTTGATACGATCTAGATTACGCTTGTTATCGCGGTCTTTAATAGTTTCTCTTTTGTCGTAAAGTTTTTTACCTTTAGCTAAGGCTATATCTAGCTTTGCAAGACCTTTTTCGTTAATAAATAGACGTAACGGAATGATAGTTAAACCAGATGTATTGACTTCTTTTTCTAACTTTTTAAGTTCACGTCTGTTAAGTAATAATTTACGCTCTGCTTTAGGTTTGTGGTTGTAATAATTACCATACATATATTCTTGTATGGTCATATTGATTACAAATAATTCGCCATGATCATTAAACTCGCAAAAGCTTTCGGCAATAGAAGCCTTGCTGTCTCTAATGGATTTAATTTCGGTACCAGTTAGGACAATTCCAGCAGTGTATTTGTCTAAAATTTCATATTGAAATTTAGCCTTTTTATTAAGTATGTTTATTTTCTTTTGCATTAAGGCAAATGTACTAATTAAAGTTTAATAATATATCTGTTACATGGTGTTTATCTACATTAACGATATATAAATTACCATTTATAGAGTCGTTTATATCGGTATATTTATTTTGATCTAAAATGGAATTTACAAATTTAGGTGTAGTATTGCTGTGACCAACAATTAATACTGTTTTACCATTTGTATCGTCTTTAAATGTTGCGTTATATAAGTTATTAGCTTGGTAATATTTTAAAGGTATATTTTGTTGTGTTGCTGTAGGTTGTGCTGTTTGAATTGTTCTGTTATAATTAGTTGTATAAATAGCATCAAATTTTATATGTTTAAATATATTACTCCAATTATTAGCTCTTTCTTTTCCTTTGTTTGTAAGGTTTGGATTGTTGATTAAGCTATCTGTACGGTTTTTTTCTGCATGTCTAATTAAGTAATATGTAGTTGTTTTACTTTGGTTTTTAGTAGTTAAATTAGGGTTAGCAGCTATAGAATTTTCCTTGTCTGGCTTGCAACTAAGAAGACAAAACGTTAAACAAATTAGAAGTAACTGTTTCATTTATATTAATTTAAGCTAGTTCTAATGCTATGTTTATCATATCTGAAAATGTAGTTTCACGTTCGGCACTAGTTGTTCTTTCACCTGTCACTAAAGAATCAGAAATGGTTAAAATTGTAAGCGCATTAACTTTGTGTTTTGCAGCAACTGTATATAAACCAGCAGTTTCCATTTCGACACATAACACTCCAAATTTTGACCATTTTTTGTAGGATTCAAAATCGTCTGCATAAAACTCGTCACTAGTAAATACATTACCAGCTTTAATCTCAATATTTTTTTCTTTAGCGATGTTAACCGCTTTATTAAATAAGTCAAAATTAGCAGTAGGCGCATAATCTGCACCACCAAATCTAAGCTCGTTTACACCAGAATTAGAAGATGCCGCCATAGCTAAAACAATGTCTCTAATTTTAACATGTTCTTGATACGAACCAGCACTACCAACTCTAATCAAATTTTTTACGCCATATTCTGTGATTAATTCGTGTGCATAGATAGAAATGCTAGGTACGCCCATTCCTGTTCCCATCACAGATATTTTTTTGCCTTTATAAGTACCAGTGTATCCAAACATGTTTCTTACACGGTTAAAACAAACTGCGTTTTCAAGAAAAGTTTCTGCAATCCATTTAGCACGTAATGGATCACCAGGAAGTAATATGGTTTCTGCTATTTCGCCTTTTTTGGCTTCTATATGTACGCTCATTTTTGTAGTTATAAGTATTTAAAGTGTCTAAAGTATTTAGAGTATTTAGAGTTGTGATTAATAATTACCTTCTTCGGCTTTTTGACCAGTTACAATTGCAATTCCGTTAGAAGTGCCAATACGTTCTGCACCAGCTTCTATATAGGCTTTTGCGGTTTCGGTATCTCTAATTCCGCCAGAAGCTTTAATTTTTACATTGCATTTTTGGGCAACACTTTTCATTATTTCAACGTCATGTATTGTTGCGCCACCAGTACCAAAACCGGTAGATGTTTTAATAAAATCTGCTCCAGAGTTAATGGCTAACTCACTAGCCTTTATAATTTCAATTTCTTCTAAATAACAAGTTTCTAAAATAACTTTTAGTATGTTATTGGGCATAACTTGTTTTACGGCTTCTATGTCTTGCCAAACGGCATCAAATTTTTTACTTTTTAAGAATCCAACGTTAAGCACCATATCAATTTCATCTGCACCATCTTTTAGGGCTTGTTTGGTTTCTTCAACTTTTGCTTTTGTACTCATAGCGCCTAACGGAAATCCTATAACGCTACATACTTTAACATCTGAGCTGTTTAATTGGGTTTTAGCTAAACTAACATAGCAACTATTAACACAAACGGAGAAAAATTTGTGCTTTTTTGCTTCGTTGCAGAGGTTAATAATATCTTGCTCTGTAGCTGTAGCTTTTAGAAGTGTGTGGTCTATATATGTGTTTAAAGAATTCATTTAAATTAGTATTATGATATAAAGTTATAGAAATTTTACACAGAATAATAATCTAATGGATGTTCATTTTTAAGATGAAGTAAAAACTTTTGAAAAGCATGATAAAAGTCAGTTTTTAAGCTCTAAGACTGCTATAAATTTGTGTCAGTAACTAAAACAAATATTACGACATGAAAAAATTATTATTACCATTAGCATTAATTTTATTAATATCATTTAAAGTATCTGCTCAAGAAGATAACCAAGGATTAAAAGGTGCTTGGTGGGCATTAGGACAACTAGAGTTTAATGATGATGAAGCATCAGATACAAGTACTTTTGGAATTATGCCTGTAGTAGGAACATTTGTTTCTCCTTCTGTTACAGTTGGTTTAGGTGTAGGTTATAGTTCTGTAAAAGTAGCAGATGCAGATGCTGTAGATGCAGTAACAGTAATGCCTTTAGCAAGAAAATACTGGAATATTAATGAGAAATTTTACATTTTTGGTCAAGCAGATGTACCATTAACTTTTTATGATGGAGCAACTGGTTATGGTTTTAATTTAAGACCAGGAGTAGACTTTTTTGTGTCTAACGTATTAACATTAGAAGCTACTTTTGGACAATTTGGATACAATGCAATATCACCAGACGAAGGTGATGCAGTAGGATCTACATCTTTAGGATTTAACTCTATGGATGTTAATTTTGGTATCAAATTATTATTTTAAGAGTTAGTTAGTTTTAACCAAAATTAGAAAAAGCCACTTTTTAAGTGGCTTTTTTTATTTGTAAACTTTTAATCTATAATTTAGTTGAAATTTTATTTTTTATGTTAACCAAAGAGACTTTACAAACAGAATATGATTTAATCTGTATTGGTGGCGGAATTATGAGTGCTAATCTAGCATTATTAGCCAAAATATTTAATCCAGAACTTAAAGTTTTAATTCTAGAACGACTTGATAAAGTAGCACAAGAGAGTAGTGCAGCTTGGAATAATGCTGGAACAGGTCATTCTGCGTTATGTGAATTAAATTATTGCCCAGAAGAAGATGGTAAAGTAAACATAGATAAAGCCATTCAAATTTGTAAACAATTTGAAGTCTCTAAACAATTTTGGGCTTATTTAGTAGAAAATAACCTAATTGAAGATACGTCTTTTGTAAAGCAAGTACCTCATCATAGTTGGGTTTTTGGTAAAGACAATGTGGATTACCTA
Organism: Mesoflavibacter profundi; assembly: GCF_014764305.1. Classification (NCBI taxonomy): domain Bacteria; kingdom Pseudomonadati; phylum Bacteroidota; class Flavobacteriia; order Flavobacteriales; family Flavobacteriaceae; genus Mesoflavibacter; species Mesoflavibacter profundi. The sequence goes on along the minus strand of NZ_CP061703.1, from coordinate 3,042,282 downwards.
GAAAAACGATATCAAACCATGAAATCTCATTTTATGTTTGATACTATTCAATTTACTAAGGATAAGCAAAACATGTCCAAATGGTTTCCTTTAATAATGAAAAGTAGATCTGATGATGAAGCATTAGCAGCTTCTAGAATAGATAGAGGAACAGAAGTAAATTATGGACAATTAACAGAAACTCTTTTTGAAGTTTTAGAAACACAATTTAATACACCAGTACATTGTAATGTTGAAGTTACTGATGTAGATCCAAATCCTGACATAGATTGGACAGTAGAAGCAAAGGATTTAAATACAAATACAGTATATAATTTAGAAGCAAAGCACGTGTTTATAGGTGCTGGTGGCGGTAGTTTGTTGTTATTGCAAAAGGTAGAAATAGAAGAAAAAGAAGGTTATGGCGGTTTTCCTGTAAGTGGTGCTTGGTTAGTATGTAAAAATCAAGAAATTATAAATCAGCATTTAGCAAAAGTTTACAGTAAAGCAGGACCAAACGATCCACCAATGTCTACGCCACATTTGGATACAAGATTTATTAATGGTAAACAAGAATTATTATTTGGACCTTTTGCTGGTTTTAGTCCTAAATTTTTAAAAGAAGGTTCTAATCTAGATTTATTTAAGTCTATAAAAATGGATAATTTATCTTCTATGTTTGGAGCTTTTTGGCATAATTTACCACTTACAAACTATTTAGTTAATCAACTATCTATGTCTTTTGAAGATAGGATGGAAGAGTTAAGAACATTTGTAAAAGATGCTAAAGATGAAGATTGGGAATACATTACAGCCGGACAACGTGTTCAAATAATTAAAAAAGATGAATATGAAGGCGGAAAACTACAATTTGGTACCGAAGTAATTAGTAGTAAAGACGGATCTATTACATGTTTACTTGGTGCATCACCTGGTGCTTCTACAGCGACTTATATTATGCTTGATGTTTTAAATAAGGCGTTTCCAGAACTGTTAAATACTAAATCTGGTAAAGAGAAATTACAACAAATGGTACCATTTTACAATGCAGATTTAGATGAAGACTTATTTAAAACAACTTTAAAAGACGTTGAAAAAAAATTAAAGCTATAGGTTTATACTATAGCTTCTTTGTTTTCATTCAAAATAATTTTTTGTACCCATTGTATAGCATCCGATAGATTTTCAAAAATTTCAAAAGGCTTATTAAAGAACTGTCTTTCAAATTCTGCACTTTGTCTCATAGTTTCATCTTTTGGTATTATAGCTATAGCAACTAGATTTGACATTTTTTCAACCTCTTTGTAAACTAAAGGGTTAACAGAATAAGATGTTACTCTGTTAGAAATGTATGCCATTTTCTTGTTTTTAAAATGTTCTTTTAGAATTAATTTTAATTCTTTCGTTTCTTCTAAATCAATCTTTACACCTTCTTTTACTTGTTTAATTAAAAAATCATCAAAAACTAAAACTTCGGCGTGACTGATATTGTAATAGTTAATAATGCCCATATTGTTTTGATTTATAGTAAGTTACTTACTTATGAAGATACAAAATAATATGTTACTATTGTGTTAAAAAAAAGCAACGCGCCACTTGTAAGAAAAGTATTGCGTTGCTTTTTCAACTAACCAACCAATTATGAAAACGGTCTTGGTATTTTATTATTTTATTGATTTTTTGAATTAACAAAACTTTGTGAGTTTTGCTGAAAATGTGAACATTTAAAATTCTTCTTGAACTAAATCGCCTTGATTTCTAAACACTAATTCTCCATCAAAAGCATCCAATAAAATGATACTGTCTGTATTTATTTTTCCAGCTAAAATCTCTTTACTTAATTGATTTAAAACTTCTTTTTGTATGACGCGTTTAACTGGTCTTGCTCCGTATTCTGGATTATAACCTTTTTGAGCTAAATACGCTATTGCTTCTGGTGTCGCATCAAAAGTTATACCTTGTTTTCCGATCATTTTTGTAACACTTTTTAACTGTAATCCAACAATTTGGGTAATGTTGTCTTGTGTTAATGGTGTAAACATAATAGTATCATCAATACGGTTTAAAAACTCTGGTCTAACCGTTTGTTTTAGTAAACCTAATACTTCAACTTTTGCTGCTTCCATTGCAGATTCTACATCTTTGGTAGCTTCAAAACGCTCTTGTATAATGTGACTTCCCATGTTTGAAGTCATGATTATAATAGTGTTTTTAAAGTCTGCTAATCGTCCTTTATTATCTGTTAAATGACCTTCGTCTAGAACTTGTAATAAAATATTGAACGTATCTGGATGTGCTTTTTCAATTTCGTCTAACAATACTACAGAATAAGGTTTACGTCTAACGGCTTCTGTTAATTGTCCACCTTCGTCGTAGCCAACATATCCTGGAGGCGCACCAACTAATCTGCTAACAGCGTGACGTTCTTGATATTCGCTCATATCAATACGTGTCATTGCGTTTTCGTCATCAAAAAGATATTCGGCTAACGCTTTAGCAAGTTCTGTTTTACCAACACCAGTTGTTCCTAAAAACAGGAATGTACCAATTGGTTTTTCTGGATTTTGTAAACCTGCGCGACTACGTCTAACAGCATCACTTACTGCTTCAATAGCTTCTTCTTGACCAACCACACGTTTGTGAAGTTCGTCTTCTAACTTTAAAAGCTTTTCGCGTTCGCTTTGAAGCATTTTTGTAACAGGAATACCTGTCCATTTTGCAACAACTTCTGCAATATCATCATAGTTAACTTCTTCTTTAATCAAACTATGTTCTGATTGCGATTGCAAGTCTTTTTGAAGGCTTTCCAGTTTTTCTTGCGCTTCTTTTATTTTACCATATCTAAGCTCGGCTACTTTACCATAGTTACCTTCTCGTTCAGCACGTTCAGCTTCAAGCTTAAAGTTTTCAATATCTTGTTTTGTGTTTTGGATATTGTCTACAACTTCTTTTTCGCTTTTCCACTTGGCATTAATTTCATTACGTTCTTCTTTAAGGTTAGCTAAATCACTTCTTAAAGATTTCAGTTTTACTTCATCTTTTTCGCGTTTAATGGCTTCGATTTCAATTTCTAACTGCATGATTTTTCTATCCAAAACATCTAATTCTTCTGGTTTTGAATTAATTTCCATACGCAGTTTTGAAGCTGCTTCATCCATTAAATCGATAGCTTTATCTGGTAAAAATCTGTTGGTAATGTAACGTTGAGATAACTCAACAGCACCAATAATAGCTTCGTCTTTAATACGTACTTTATGATGCGTTTCGTATTTTTCTTTAATACCTCTAAGTATAGAAATGGCGCTTTCTGTATCTGGCTCGTCTACCATTACTTTTTGAAAACGACGTTCTAGAGCTTTGTCTTTTTCGAAGTATTTTTGATACTCGTCAAGTGTTGTTGCACCAATAGATCTTAACTCACCACGCGCTAATGCAGGTTTTAGGATGTTTGCTGCGTCCATTGCACCTTGTCCGCCACCAGCACCAACAAGCGTATGTATTTCGTCTATAAAAAGTACGATATCACCTTCGCTAGTCGTTACTTCTTTGATTACAGCTTTAAGACGCTCTTCAAATTCACCTTTAAATTTAGCACCAGCAATAAGTGCGCCCATGTCTAGAGCAAAAATTTGCTTTTCTTTTAAGTTTTCAGGTACGTCACCATCTACAATACGATGCGCTAAACCTTCGGCAATAGCGGTTTTACCAGTACCAGGTTCACCTACCAAGATAGGGTTGTTTTTAGTACGACGTGACAAGATTTGTAAAATACGTCTAATCTCTTCGTCACGACCAATTACTGGATCTAGCTTACCGTCTTTTGCTAATTGATTTAGGTTTTTTGCGTATTTGTTTAAAGAATTATAAGTGTCTTCTTGACTTTGAGACGTTACGCGATCACCTTTTCTAAGCTCTTCTATTGCAGCTTTTAGACCTTTTTCTGTCACGCTTTGGTCTTTAAGCATTTGTGCAATCTTGCTGTTAGATTTTAAGATGGCTAAGATTAAATGCTCTATAGATACAAAATCGTCTTTCATGTTTTTAGCAATGATAGACGCTTCGTTAAGTGTTTTTCCAGCTTCGCGCGATAACATTAGATCTGCGCCAGACACTTTAGAAAAGCTTTCTAGTTGTTTGTCTAAAGCTTGTTTTAGTACTGTTGTGTTAACATTTAGTTTTTTTAATAAAAATGGTAACACGTTTTCATCAACTTCTAAGATACCTTTAAAAAGGTGTTCGTTTTCTATTTGTTGATGCCCATAACTTTGCGCAATTTGTTGCGATTGTTGTATGGCTTCTTGCGATTTTATTGTATAATTGTTTAAGTTCATTTTTTTTAAAATTTAGCAACGTTTGATTGCTATATTTCAATTATCTTACCAATAGTATTTTAGCGACAAAATGTCTGTTATCTACTGGTTTTTAATGACTTTTAGTCAGTTTGTAAGTTTTAAAAATGAAGTCGACTTACTATATAAATTTAACTTTCGCTTTAGCGGAAAAACGAAGTATACAATATGTTTGGAAAACTATTTGGAAACAATAAAACGCCTAAAGAAGAGAAAGTACTTCCTTGGCAGAATTTAACAACTATTGATCAATTAGATGAAATAGAACTTTCATCTAAAGGAAAAACACAACTAATCTTTAAACATTCTACCAGATGTGGTATAAGTAGAATGGTGTTAAACCAATTTACTGAAGCCTATGATTTAGACCTTAATGCAGATTTATATTATTTGGATTTGTTGAGTTATAGAGATGTATCTAATGAGGTTGGTTATAAATTTCAAGTTATGCATCAATCACCACAATTATTAGTGATAAAAAATGGAATTACTGTTGCAAATGCAAGTCATGGTGCTATTAATGACTTAGATTTAAGTAACTTTGTTTAAAATTAATCTACATGAAAAATATTCTTGTTTTATTAGCAATTGTTAGTCTTTGTGCTTGTCAATCCAAACAAGCAAACGAGCCTAAACCATCAAGTAATTTACAGTCTATGGTGTTTAATGGTACTGTATCCGATTCTTTAATAACAGGTCATACCTATTTATCTGTGTATTCTCAAATTTATAGCACAACAGAACATAAAACACACGATTTAACAGCTACAGTAAGTATAAGAAATGTTAGCACAACAGATACAATTTATATTAAGAAGGCAGATTATTACAATACAAAAGGTGACTTAATAAGACATTATATCAAACAAACTATTTTTGTAAAACCAATGCAAACTATAGAAATTGTTATTGATGAAAAAGATAAAGAAGGCGGAACAGGCGCAAATTTTATGTTTGAATGGCAAGTAGATCATCAAACATCGCAACCTTATTTTGAAGCTGTAATGATATCTACATCTGGACAACAAGGTTTATCATTTACAACAAAAGGTGTTGATTTATAATAATGAAAGAATTTATTACAACCATATTATTTTTAATCGCAGTAATTGATCCATTAGGATCTGTACCTGTGTATTTGGAAGCAACCAAACATTTAGATGTCAAATACAAAAAACGTGTAGCTATTAGAGCTTGTATTATAGCATTTTTTGTACTTCTATTTTTTATTGTAATCGGACAATTAATTTTAGAAGGAATGAATGTAACATTAGATGCCTTTCAGATTTCTGGTGGCGTCATTCTGTTTTTGTTTGCTTTGACAATGATATTTGGTAGTGGTAAACCAGAAAGCGAAAAACATTTAATTACAGATTATAAACACGTAACTATTTTTCCTGTAGCAATTCCTTCAATAGCTTCTCCTGGCGCAATTATGGCTGTAGTATTAATGACAGACAATCATATTTATACTATAAATCAACAAATTGTAACAACATTACTTGTTATGTTTGTTATTGCTCTAACAGGTATATTATTATTGGCTGCAAATGGAGTGCAAAAAAAAATAGGCGAGTATGGTATTACCGTAATTAGTAAAATAATGGGACTAATTTTGGCGTCTTATGCCGTACAAAGTATTTTAACTGGTTTAAAAGACTTTTTTACATAAAAAAACTCTCAATTGTTATTGAGAGTTTTGTGATTAGGAGAACGTCATTCGCCTTATTATATCTTTTAATTTTAGCTTTAAATCTTCGCCGGTATCAAAGACCATTTGTTCGTTTGAAGGGAATGGTACTGCACGATTACCAAGTAATTGTATATCGTCTTCATTTAAAGCTCTACGGTCTCCATTTACTCTACCGTAGAAGTTTTCAAAAATAAATTCTGAATCTATTGGAAAACTTTCCAATATTTGGTTCAGTTTTAAATCTGTAAAAACAACTTTACCAATGACTTGTGTAGATTTTACTTGCTGAATTTCAAAAAATCTAGCTCTAACTGTAACTATTTTATCTTGTTTTATATCGTTTCCTAAACTGTCTTTGGCAACGTTACCGTTTTCATCTAAAACATATCCCCAACCATCTACAACTTCTAATTCTCTTAATTGTTGTTTTTCGTAAACATGTTCTGGAGAAATGTTAATTCTTTTTAGCTCTAAATCCATGCTATAATCATAGCTTATATCACTTAAAGGTGTAGAATGGTAACTTGTCCAAAATTTATTATTCAGTCCGTAAGTATCAAGATTTAATAAATCGTCTTCTAATCGTGTTGGTACAATTTGATTAGTTTCATTTTTAACAGCTACTAAAACAAAGACTGTTCCAATAAAATGGGCTTGATCCATTAATTCTCTAATGTCTTTAAAGTTAGGGTTTATAGCTTCAATATCTTCTAAAAGCGTATAAGCTTGTCTAGCATCATATTTTGCATTAGTTGCTAATAATTGTTTTGCCTGCTCGTATTTATAATCTGATACTTTGTTTTTATAAGCAACAATATTAGACGTATAATTATTAAATTTAAATTTAACTTCTTTACCATTTAAATGTAGTGGCAAAACACTTTTTATTGAGTTTTGTCTACTATCTAATTGTCTGTAAATATTAAATATGTCTTGATAATATTCTGGATTACCATCTTTAATTAATTGATCTATTCTGTAAAGATTATCTTCAACAACTTTGTAATATGCTTCTCTTAGCATATACACATAATCTTGTTTACGCTTTACATTTTTATTGGTTTCTAATTTTTTTAAAGCATTATTAATTGCCTGATCATAATTACCAGTATTAAGTTGCTTTTCGATTTGTTTTCTTCCAACGCAAGATGATAGCACCAGAAAAAGTACTGTAATAATTGTAAAGTTTTTCATCTTTTATAGGTTTTTGGGTTTGTAGGTTAAGTCTAATTTCAAGATGTGTGCCAAAACTAAAAAAATAAACCCTTTAGTTTTCTAAAGGGTTTAAAAAATGTATATTTAAGTAACTTATTTTATTTATTTTTTTTTGGTTCGAAAACAGGAAGTAGTTTTGTTTTTACTTCACCAAAACCAATTCTAGTACCATCTTTTTCGCAATAACCTCGCATTATTACGGTGTCATTATCGTTAATAAATTTACGTTCTGTACCATCTGCCATTTTAATTGGTTTTTCTCCTCGCCAAGTTAATTCTAGCATAGATCCAAAACTATCTGGAGTTGGTCCTGATATTGTACCACTTCCCATTAAATCTCCAGAATTTACCGGACAACCATTTACGGTGTGATGCGCTAATTGTTGCGACATACTCCAATACATATATTTAAAGTTAGATTTACTAACCACTTTTTCTTTAGCTTTTTCTGGTTGAATAGCAACTTCTAAATTAATATCGTAACTTTTTTGACCTTTTTGTTGAAGGTATGGTAATTGTTTTTTTAGCGGTTTAGGACCATCTGTTTTGAAAGGTTGTAACGCATCTAAAGTTACAATCCAAGGAGACACAGAAGAAGCAAAGTTTTTAGCTAAAAACGGACCTAATGGTACATATTCCCATTTTTGGATATCACGTGCAGACCAATCATTAAATAACACTAATCCGAAGATGTATTCTTCAGCTTCGTCTACAGGAATAGGTTCACCTAAATCATTCGCATCTGTAGTAATAAATGCCATTTCTAATTCAAAATCTACTAATTTACTTGGTCCAAAAACAGGCTCAGTTTCGCCAGCAGGTAAAGTTTGTCCTTGCGGTCTATGTACAGGAATACCAGAAGGTATTATAGAGCTACTTCTACCATGATATCCAACAGGTATGTGAAGCCAGTTAGGTAGTAACGCATTATCTGGATCTCTAAACATTGTTCCTACATTAGTTGCATGTTCTATACTTGAGTAAAAATCTGTATAGTCACCAACTTGAACAGGTAATTGCATTTCTATTTCATCTAATCTAAATAGAACAATTTCTTTATGTTTTACATTGTTTTTTAAAGCATCATTGTCTGCGTCAAAAATTTCGGCAATTCTATTTCTTACAGCGCGCCAAGTTTGTCTGCCATCTGCGATAAAATCGTTTAATGTATCCTGAAGAAAAATATCGTCTGTTAATGGTATACCGTCAAAATATCCAAGTTGGTGTAAAGCTCCTAAATCTATCGCTGTATCACCAATTCTAGTACCAATGGTAATAATATCGTCTCTTGTTAAGAAAACACCAAAAGGTATGTTTTGTATTGGAAAGTCTGAGTTTTTATCGACGTGTAACCACGATTTTCTATCTGGATTATTAGCTGATAAAGGCATATAATATTGTTGATTTGTTGTTTATAAATTATTAGTAAATATATGTTTTTTCAATTATTTACAAGGCATATTTCTTATTTTTGATAAATTTTTAACGAGTATCAATAAATATGCAACGCGACGAACAAATTTTTGAACTAATAAGAGCTGAAAAAGATAGACAGCTACACGGTATAGAATTAATAGCATCTGAAAATTTTGTTAGCGACCAAGTTATGGAAGCTGCAGGATCTGTTTTAACTAATAAATACGCCGAAGGTTATCCAGGAAAACGCTATTATGGCGGTTGTGAAGTAGTGGACGAGGTAGAGCAAATAGCAATAGATCGTGCTAAAACTTTATTTGGAGCAGCGTATGCTAATGTGCAACCACATTCTGGAAGCCAAGCAAATACTGCTGTTTACCATGCGTGTTTAAAACCTGGTGACAAAATTTTAGGTTTTGATTTATCACATGGAGGACATTTAACACACGGTTCTCCTGTTAACTTTTCTGGTAAACTTTATAATCCTGTTTTTTATGGTGTAGAAGAACAAACAGGCGTTTTAAATTATGATAAAATACAAGAGATAGCAACAAAAGAGCAGCCTCAATTAATAATTGCTGGTGCTTCTGCTTACTCTAGAGATATAGATTTTAAACGTTTTAGAGAGATAGCAGATAGCGTTGGCGCAATCTTACTAGCAGATATTTCTCATCCTTCAGGATTAATTGCCAAAGGGATTTTAAACGATCCTATACCACATTGTCATATTGTTACTACTACAACACATAAAACATTACGTGGACCAAGAGGCGGATTAATACTAATGGGTAAAGATTTTGAAAATCCGTTTGGCATTACACTTAAAAACGGAAAACCTCGTATGATGTCTTCTTTATTAGACTCTGGTGTTTTTCCTGGTAATCAAGGTGGACCATTAGAGCATATTATTGCAGCTAAAGCAATTGCTTTTGGCGAAGCGCTAAGTGACGACTTTTTACATTACATGTTACAAGTAAAGAAAAACGCAGCAGCTATGGCAAAAGCGTTTGTAGATCGTGGTTATAATATTATTTCTGGTGGAACTGATAACCACATGATGTTAATAGATTTACGTAACAAAAATATTACCGGTAAAGATGCAGAACAAGCGTTAGTAAAAGCAGATATTACCGTAAATAAAAATATGGTGCCTTTTGACGATAAAAGTCCGTTTGTTACTTCTGGAATAAGAGTTGGTACACCAGCTATTACTACAAGAGGATTAAAGGAAGAAGATATGGAAGGTATTGTAAGTTTAATAGATGAGGTAATTACAAATTACCAAGACGAAGAAAAGTTAGACGAAATTGCTGTAAAAGTAAACGCAATGATGAGTGATTTACCATTATTTGCTTAAATAGATAATTTCGCTTTCGCGGAAAGAAAAAGCTCACTGAAAAAGTGAGCTTTTTTTGTGAATCTTATAAAAAAGAATGAAATTGGTTAAAAATTAAAATTTATGAAAGCATTTGTGATTATTCCATTTAATCCCAATTTTGATGATATTTATCAAATAGGAATTAAAGAAACAGCTAAAAGTTTAAATGTTGAAGCTTATAGATTAGATGAGGAACTTTTTGATGAAGGTATGTTAGATAAGATATATTCAGAAATTGAAAATTGTGACTTTATAATAGCAGATCTTTCTGATAAAAATCCAAATGTATTTTATGAATTAGGATATGCTCATGCATTAGGTAAGAGGTGTATTTTAACTACGCAAAAGGCTGATAATATACCTTTTGATTTAAAGCATAAAAGACATATTGTTTATGAAGATTCTATTGTTAAACTTAAAGAAAGCTTAGAGCGAAATATAAAGTGGATTGTAGAAGAATTAAAAGAGGAGAATAATAACCCTTTTGAAATTTCATCAAAAACTGAGGGAGATTTATCAAAGACTGAAGATTATGCAAAAGCTAAAATAGATTTGTATATAGATATTGAGAATAAATCCAATAAAATGAGTCCTGAAATTCATGCAATTTACTTACACACTAAGAGTAAATGGGATATTACACAAAACGGTAAAAAAGTAACAAATAGGAAATCAGAAACTAATGAATTTAATTATAAATATAGTTTAACAGTAGATAGAAATAAAATACCTGATAATGGTTGGATTGAACTTGTCCTAATTTCTACTAAATTTTTAGCAAATGCTTGGGAAGGAGATGAAATTAAAGATAGTTATTTAGTAACTGGAAATAATTTAGTAGAAATCATAACTGAATCAGGTGTTTTTTCAAAAATAATTCCAATAAATATAAGAATAGATAGTTTAGCTTTTTAAAAAGTTTTTACTCAAAAATAACATGCTGATAAGCACCTAAATCTGGACTTGCTGTACGATTAACACCTAAAATATCATTTGGAACTTGCGTAGCAAAAGTAGTATTACCTTGGTTATTTGCAGCAGATGTTTCGCCAATTATTAAATCGTTAGCAGATGGATTTCTAAAATTTGGATCTTGATTAAAGATTATATTTTCATAATGCGTTGTGTTGGAAAAATCGTAATTATTTCCTGAGAAGTTTCCGCTGTTATTATCAAATCTAAGTAAACAGTTGGTTAATTTAAAATTGAAAATTACGCTGTTGTCTTCAATTTCATCTACAATTAATTCTGGATTATCATTTCCGTAAATTATACAATTGTTAAAATTAGCTTCTGTTAAGTCTGCTAAAAACGCTGTGTTGTTTTCGTCTAAAACAAAATTGTTAATTAGTAATGCCGGAAATTGTCTAAAACTATTACTCCAATAATTAGCAATTGTACTGTGTGTTACATTGTATTTACCGCCTAAAGTTGCACCAAAACTAGACTGTCCTGCATTATTAATAACTATATTTTGCGCATTTATAGAAGTATTTCTACCTAAAATCCCAAAGGTGCTAAAGTTGTAGATTTGAGAATTTGTGATAGTTAGTTTATCTGTCACAGCATCTGCATTACCATCGGATAAAATTCCAACCGTTCCGTTTTTTATTGTGGCGTAATTAATGGTATTGTTTTGGCTATTTTCAAAAAGCCAAATTGTTCCCCATTGTCCTGGTACATCACTGTAAATTGGTTCCAAGCGATCGCTTTCAAAAATCACTTGATTTTCCAGTAATTCTTCATCATTACTTAATGCGCCATTTACATTTAAAGAAGCATTTTCTTGAACGATCAATCCAGAATTTGCGTGAAAATGAATGCGTGCACCAGCATCTATTGTTAAAGTTTCGCCAGCTGGTACAGCTGCGTAACCATAAATTACATATGGTTTTTGGTTGGTAAAGGTTAATTCTTCAGGTAACAACTCGCGACCTTGAAGTTCGGTTTCAACAGGTTCGCCATCTACTGTTAAAGTAAGCGTTTCTATAACCTGTGTTGTGTTGTCTCTATCCGGATATATAAAAATAGCGTCCTTTACTAGTGTGACTAATTCTACTTTTTGAAGGTTATTGCCTGAGTCAAACTCTATAGCATCTGTATATAAAAATTCTGTTGTTGGTAAAGGATTAGTTGTTGTATTGTATGTAGTTTCTACAAAAACAAACATGCTGTCTTTTGCTAGTAATTGTACATTTTCGAAGCTTTTACCAGAAATTCCATCGACATTTAATCTATAACCAGAGTTTTCTCCGTTACTTAATTGTATGGTAGGTATAGAAATGTCTTCATCTGAATTATTGTAAACTTTTAAATTATATGTACTTGATCCAATGTTAGCAAAAATGGTATCTAAGTACACTGTATCTTTAGAAAAGGTTAGATTACCGGTGCTTGGAGAAAACTCAAAATCATTTCGACAAGAGCTCCATGTTAATATAATTATAAACGTTGTAATAAGATAGAGTAGACGTTTCATGTAATGGTTAGGTCGTTATTATTGGACTAAAATATAACTTTTTTAAAGGCTATTTAGTATGTGTGATTAAAATTAATAAAATCTAAGGTAGAATTTTTAATTCAAACAAGTTCTCGATACAATTTTTTTGTGCCTCAAAATCACTCGAACTGACGCTTAATTATTATTTTGAAATCTGAATGTACATTGGGTTTAAACTGACATAAATTAAAACAGGTCGATTATTTCTTGCGGAATTCTGTTTGGTTTTAAAGTGTCACTATTCATAAAACACCATTTAGTTTTAGAATAGGCGCAAAGTTTATCGTCAACTAAAATTTCTACGATTCTTACAGAAAATAAGCCTTCACAAGATTGAACATACGTTTTTAGTGTAACGGTTTCACCTAAAAGAATTTGGTGTTTATACTCGATATTATGAGATAACATCACCCAAAAATGTTGATTTTTTATGGGTTTTGGAGCTTCTTTTTCCCAGTGAGAAAGCGCAATATCATTAACCCATTTAACATATCTTACGTTATTTACATGGTTATTTTGATCTAAATCGTCTGTACTAACCACTATTTGTTTTTGATGAATTTTCATCTTAATTATCTACTTAACAATCTTTACCTCAAATAACTTGTCCCAACGCTTTCCTGTTAAAAAGAAGGTTTCAGTATCTGGATTGTAAGCAATACCGTTAAGTGTGTTTTCGTCTAAAGAAAAATTAGCGATTTGGTCTGTTAATAATTTACAGTCTATAACAGCATCTACAGCGCCATTTTTAGGATTAATCACAGCAATACCTTTACGTTGCCATATATTTGCGTAAATTTTGTCGTTAACCCATTCAATTTCGTTAAGACGACCAATTTTTCCTTTAGATGTACAAACTTGAATTTTATTTTCTTCCACCAAAGTTTCAGGGTTAATTAGCCATATTATACTAGTTCCGTCGCTTTTGTAAAGTTGTTTACCATCATTACAAAATCCCCAACCTTCTTTACTTTCTCCATAATTAAAACTTCCTGTTTTTTCTAAAGTATCTGCATTGTAAGTAAATCCTTTTTTTGCCATCCAAGTTAATTGGTAAACTGTATTATCTAGTATAGTAATACCTTCGCCAAAAAACGCATCAGGAATACTTATGTCTTGCAATACGTCTCCTGTTTTATAATCTATTTTTTTAATTTTAGATTCTCCGCGTTGTCCAGTACTTTCGTATAATACACCATTATAAAATTCTAATCCTTGGGTAAAAGCAGTCTTATCATGAGGATACGTATTTATAATTTCTACTTTTAAGAATTCAGGATTTTTATCGTTTAAAATCGAAATGGTTTCTTCTATATTTACCGTATTACCATCTATTGTAACTTTTGCAATAATTTGATGTTCGCCTAATTTAAAGTCCTTTAGTGGTTGTTTTTCTGAAATTGTTTTACCATCTAAAGAAAATTCTACTGAAGAAATTTCGAAATTTTTTGGATTAATTACAGCAACTTCTAGCGTTTTATCTAAGCCAATTGTTCCGTTTTCTGTGTTAGTTTTAATAGATAAACTGTTTTTTATAGTTTCTATGTTATCACCACAAGAAAAAGTGACAATTGCTAAAAGTATGATAGTAAGATGTTTAAGTGTTTTCATTGTAAAACTAAATTTGATAGCAAGGTATTTATTAAAATTCATTATAAAAAATCATTGTGAAAAATTTAAAAGTGTGTATCTTTGCAGCCGGCAAGTCCTACACAACCAGCTCCTGCTTAATCCTCCAGGTCGGGAACGAAGCAAAGGTACGCGGTCGTAGCGGTGTGATGTAGGTAGCTTGCCTTTTTTTGTACTCTTTATTCAAATCTTTTCTCGTAATTATAGTTTCAAACTTTTCAAACTTCTTTACTTTTAACTTTTAAACTAAAACTATGTCTAAAGTTATATTAATTACTGGCGGATCTTCTGGAATAGGAAAATCTATTGGAGAATTTTTAACGCAAAAAGGATATACGGTTTACGGGACAAGTCGTAATCCAAACCGTTACACAGATAGCACATTTAATCTCGTAGCATTAGATGTAAACAATGTACAAAGTATACAAGATGCAGTAAGTACAGTGATATCTAAAGAAGGACAACTTGATGTATTAATTAATAATGCTGGAGTAGGTATAACTGGTGCTGTAGAAGAAATTCCTCAAGAACAAATACAGCATAATTTTAATACCAACTTTTTTGGACCTATTAACGTTATAAAAGCAGTTTTACCACAAATGCGTAAACAGCAATCTGGTTTAGTAATTAATATTACATCTATTGCTGGTTATATGGGATTACCATACAGAGGAATTTATAGCGCTAGCAAAGGTGCTTTAGAAATTTTAACAGAAGCACTTCGAATGGAAACCAAAGATTTTGGAGTTAAATTTACAAACCTTGCACCTGGTGATTTTGCGACAAATATTGCTGCAGGACGTTATCATGCACCAGTTTTAAAATCGTCTGCATACAAAAAATATCCAGACGTATTAAATAATATAGATGAAGAAGTTGACGAAAGCGGATCGCCAATAGCAGTTGCTAAAAAAGTTTATCAAATTATTAATACAAAACATCCTAAAATACATTATAAAGTAGGTGCATTTATGCAGAAATTTTCGATAGTATTAAAGTTTGTTTTACCCGATAAACTCTATGAAAAACTACTAATTAATCATTATAAATTATAATTTAACTTAATAAGTGTAAAAAATACACTTTTTAATTATTTATTTTTGTAATCGCTTATATAATTACTACTTTTACCAAGTAAAAACTAATTAATTAACACAACTAAATATATATAAAATGAAATTTTTTATTGATACTGCTAACTTAGATCAGATTAAAGAAGCCCAAGATATGGGAATTCTTGATGGAGTAACTACAAATCCATCTTTAATGGCTAAAGAAGGCATTACAGGACATGATAACATAATGAAGCATTACGTAGACATTTGCAATATTGTAGATGGAGATGTTAGTGCAGAAGTAATTGCAACAGATTTTGAAGGTATGGTTAAAGAAGGTGAAGCTTTAGCAGAATTACATGAACAAATTGTTGTTAAATTACCAATGATAAAAGATGGTGTAAAAGCTTGTAAATATTTTAGTGATAAAGGAATTAGAACTAATGTAACTTTAGTATTTTCTCCAGGTCAAGCCTTATTAGCTGCAAAAGCAGGAGCAACTTATGTGAGTCCGTTTATTGGTCGTTTAGATGATATTTCTACAGATGGATTAAACCTAATAGCAGAAATTAGACACATCTTTGATAACTATAATTTTGGAACAGAAATTTTAGCAGCATCTGTACGTCACACCATGCACGTTATTGATTGTGCTAAGATTGGTGCAGATGTAATGACAGGTCCATTAAGTTCTATTGAAGGTTTACTAAAACATCCATTAACAGATAGTGGTTTAGCTAAGTTTTTAGAAGATTATAAAAAAGGAAACTAGTTGTATTACTAGAATAGAATAAAAAAGTCCTAAGCGTTTTGCTTAGGACTTTTTTATTGATTATTTTCTACTTTTTTCCACATGTGTTCAGAATTAAGATAAAAACTACCTACAAAATCAAAATTACATTCCGAAGGAGCAATTATTGATAAAAACGGTAAGTTGTTTTTATCTCTGTACAAGTGATAAACTTCACCTAAAATAGGCTCGAAATTAAATTTAGCATTATACACAAGATTATTATATTCAAGCTCTTCCATCATTCTATCATATTCTGCTTTAAGCTCTAAATATTTTGCCTTAATTTGTTTGTTGGCTTTATGTATGTTTTTATTCTTCCAAGTAATATTTTCCTTTACAACAATTGCTGGCGCACCAACATTGGTTGCATAAGGTTTTAATGCAGCATCATAAGAATTTGTGTTAGTATTAAACACTACATTATCAGGTTTTTTCTCTGTAGACATTGCTAATTTCTTTTATGCAAAGATACTAATTTTAAGAGCTACAAGATAGCATAGAACAACCTACTTTGTGTCTTGCCCATTCTGGTCGTTTTGCAAACCATTTTTCGTGTTCTGGTTGCTCTGCATAAGGTTGTTTTAAAAGGTTAAATAACTCGTCGATTAAACCATAATCACCTTTATTGGCATCGTCTATTGCTAGTTGCGCCATGTAATTTCTTAAAACGTATTTAGGGTTAATGCTGTTCATTTGTTTTTTTCTCGCTTGCGCGGAAATTGTCTCACGCTTTAATCGTTCTGCATAAGATAAAAACCATAAATTCCATCGTGTTTTGATGGCTTCGGTTATTGTTTTTGGAGTATAAAATGCTTCAGAAATTAATTGAAATCCTTCCGAATGTTTTTCACTTTCAAAATCTGCTAATAACCTAAAAAATATAGTAAAATCGGTTTCAATATGCTGTAAACAATCTTCTAACTCTTGAATTAAAACAGCATCTTTTTCATCTTTCAATTGTAATCCTAATTTAGAACGCATCATAGCTTTGTAACGTTCTATTTTTTGTTCTCCGAAGTTGCCTAAAATAGCTTCAAAACCTTCAGCTTCATTAACTAGAGGATATAAAGCATTAGCGAGTTGAAATAAATTCCAATGCACAACATCTACTTGAGCGCCATAACGGTAACGTTTGTGTTGTGCATCTGTGGTATTTGGTGTCCAACCAGGCTCGTAACCTTCTAACCAACCATAAGGTCCGTAATCTATGGTTTGCCCTAAAATGGACATGTTATCTGTATTCATCACACCATGAACAAAGCCAACGCGTTGCCAATGCATGACCATATCAAGACTTCGGTTGGCTACCTCATTAAAAAACTTTAAATAAACGTCTTTACTCGGTTTTCCTAAGAAAGCATAATGTGTATTAATGGTATAATCTACAAGTGTTTTTAAGGTTTTAAAATCTTGTCTTGCTGAGAAAATTTCAAAATTTCCAAAGCGCAAAAAACTTTGCGACACACGACAAACAATTGCGCCTTTTTCATATTCTGGATTGCCGTCATATAATTTATCACGTAATACTTGGTCACCAGTAAGCGCTAAACTTAAAGCACGTGTTGTTGGTATGCCTAAATGATGTATTGCTTCGCTACATAAATACTCACGGATAGAGCTTCTTAAAACAGCCAATCCATCAGCACTTCTGGAGTAAGGCGTTTCTCCAGCACCTTTTAATTGTAATTTCCAGTTAGTGTTATTGTGTTTAACTTCAAATAAATTAATAGCTCTACCATCGCCTAATTGTCCTGCCCAATGTCCAAATTGGTGTCCGCCATAACACATGGCGTAAGGTTTAGTGTTTTCAAGAATTTTATTTCCAGTGAAAATGTTTAGAAACGCTTCAGTATTTGCGTCTTCGGTAGTTAAACCTAAGATATCTAATACTTCAGGAGATACATGAATTAGCTTTGGATGAGCTGTTTTTTTAGGTGAAACAAAGCTGTAACACGCTTCCTTCACTTGTCTACGACTATTTTCTGTTTTAGAATCTGCAGGAAGCTGATTAATAAAGCTATTTTTTATGTTGAATTTCATTAAATTTTTTCTTTCTCAACACAAAGATAAGGATTGTTTATTTGCTTCTTTCATTAACTAGCCACATTGGATTGTCTTGAAATTTTTCCCAATAATTCAATAACAAGTTGAAAATTTCGATTAAATAGTTGTCTTTCTCATTAATTTTGTCTTCGTGATATCTTACTAAATAAGCGATTAAGTTGTAACAAGTCGTAAACTCACCACAAGCAATTAACTGGTTTAAAGTATTGTTTGCTTTAGCTTCTTTGTCAAACCAAAGGTTAGTGCCAAAAGCGGTGCAATGAGCAGAAACTTTTTTTATTTTTTCTGAAATATCTTTAGTATAAGGTTTGATTTTATCCCATTCTAAAGCATTTTCTGGCTTATTTTGCTCTTTACATCTAAGTTCATAAATAGCTGAAGTTATAGCAATTTCATTATAAGATTTATAAAGTTTACTGGCGTTTTGACGTCTGTCGTTTTTTAGCATAACTACGCCAGACATTACCATTAAGCTTCTAAGTCGGTTTAAAATATATTTACCTAAGCGTTGTGGGTTAATTTTGAAGGTGTTACTTAAATTGGTCATTTTACTCACGCTAGCGCTTACGTAAAACAGCATGATATTGATTGCGACTTGTAAACTAAAAATGATAAGTGAAATAGAGTAGAGCCACCACCAATTTTTTAAGTTACTATAAATGACTAAGATCAACATTAGCACAAGCACAATTGGGCTAGCTAAAAATGATATTATTTTTGAGAATTTTGTGGTTTCTGCGAATTCAAAAGTCTCATTATCTTTTATATAAGGCGAAGAGACATCGTTAACTACGAACAAGCTATAAGGATTTGTGTCTTCTGAAGTGGTTAAAAATACCGAAGCACCTTGATTATCTACAATACCACCATCCATCAAACCAATATCTTTAAGGTTAGAATTAGGCATAAAATCTGAAGGAAAAGCAATAGGTTCAAATCCACCAGGAAACGCAGAAGACGCTGCAATAATATCTCCTAATTTTATGTTGTCTTTAAGGTTTCTGTAGTCTTCAGAAATTAATTTATTTCCAAATAAACGTTGCGGTTTATCCTTATTTTGAAACCTAAACTGAATAGCATTTGTAAAATCTGTAGCATTAAAACTAACACGATCTAAATGAGTTTTAGCATTTTCAAAATCGGCTAAGGTTTTATGGTTTGTTAGTTTATTATATTCAATAGCAAAAGCGTTGATAGGATTTTTGTGTTTGTGTTTATTTTCAGCTTGATTCCAAACACTGTAACCTTTAATATGGTTAATCGCATTATCAACTAATTGATCCTCATTTAACCATTGGTAATATTCTTCAAAAAACTTTGAAAAAGTTTGATTTTCAATTAAAGATTGCGTGTACTTTACGCCAGTAATTGTACCACCAGATACTGTAGAAATTGCTTTTATATTGTTTAATAATCCTATTTTTTCAAAAAAAGAAAGGCTTCCTAAAGCAAAGCCAGCAGCGCGGTAACCGCCACCAGAAAAACATAAAGCAATTGAAGAAAATGGAGTAGACATTTTACTATTTCTAAATTCAATTTAAAAATACTTAAAATAGGTATTAAAATAAAAAACCTGTAAACTTTTGTTTACAGGTTTAAGCGGAGAAAGAGGGATTCGAACCCCCGGAGGTGTGACCCTCAACAGTTTTCAAGACTGCCGCATTCGACCACTCTGCCATTTCTCCTTGAGTGTTTTGGGATTTCCCAAATGCGGTTGCAAATATAGATACCTTTTTGTTTCTTTTCAAATAAAAATAACACTTTTTTTTAATTTTTTTTCGATTAAAAGAATTTTCTAATCCTGTCATTAGATAAATTTATATTTAATAGTATTCAATATCAGCAAACTAAACTACCTTTGCCAAAATTTTTATAATGGATATTTTAAAACAATTAAACTGGAGATATGCTACTAAATCTTTTGATAGCGAAAAAATTATTCCAGAAAACGATATATCAACAATAGTTAATGCATTTAATTTAACTGCAACTTCCTATGGTTTGCAACCTATAAAATTAATGGTAATAAGTGATAAATTAGTACAGGAAGATTTGGTAGAGCATTCAATGTATCAAAAACAAATAGGACAAGCTTCACACGTATTAGTATTTTGTGTTGATACTAAAATTAATGATCAAACTATAATAGAGTATTTTGAATTAGTAAAAAAAGTTAGAGATACGCCAGATGATATCTTAAATCCTTTCAAAAAATTTTTGATAGAAGATTTTAAGGCAAAATCCGAAAAAGAAATTTTTGAATGGGCAAGTAAACAAGCATATCTAGCGATGGGTAACTTATTAACTGTTTGCGCTATGCTTAATATAGACGCTTGTCCTATGGAAGGCTTTGTACCAGAACAATATGACGAACTTTTAAATTTAAAAAAATTAAACTTAAAAAGTGTTTTAGTCATGCCAATAGGTTATAGAGCAAAAGATGATTTAATGTCTTCATTACAAAAAGTTAGAAAACCTTTAGAAGATGTCATCATTTATAAATAATACAATTTATTGGCAAGATTCTTGTTTATAGTATAAAAAGGATATTTTTGTAATAAATAATTTTATAATGAAAAAAGTATTAATACTATTTACATTTTTAATTACCTCGATTGGTATTTCTCAAGACGACGATTATACATCTGGTTTAAATTGGATTACAGATTTAGAAGAAGCTCAAGCTTCGTCTAAGGATTTAAAAAAACCAATTTTAGTCTTATTTACAGGAAGCGATTGGTGTGCACCATGTAAGATGTTAAAACAAGATTTTTTTGATAACGATAAGTTTAAAGAAAAAGCAAATCAATTTGTTTTGGTCATGATAGATATGCCAAGACGAACAGATATAATTACAGCAGAACAACGAAAAAAAAATATTGAAGTTGTTAGAAAATATAATAAATCTGGTGGTTACCCAAATCTTGTTGCTTTAAACGATAACTTAAAAGTTATTGGAGAATTATCAGGATATACTTTTTTAAGAGAAACTGATAGACATTTTGCTTTTATAGACGCTATCATAGAAAACTACTAATACGACTAACAACTATTTATATTTATGCCTGGATTTGAATTTTTTGGCGATGCGGAACGAAACGAACTAAAAGATGTACTTGATAACGGAATTTTAATGCGTTACGGTTTTGATGCTTTAAGAAAAGGACATTACAAAGCAAAATCTTTAGAAGAAGAATTACAAAATACGCTTAAAGTTAATCATGTTCAGTTAGTAAGTAGTGGTACAGCAGCAGTTTCTGTAGCACTTGCGATTGCAGGAGTTGGAGCAGGAGATGAAGTAATCGTGCCAACTTTTACTTTTGTAGCTACTTTTGAAGCAGTGATGATGTTAGGAGCAATACCTGTACTTGTAGATATAGATGAAACTCTTACACTAGATCCTGTTAAAGTAGAACAAGCCATAACAAGTAAGACCAAAGCTATTATGCCTGTTCACATGTGTGGAAGTATGGCAAATTTAGATGCATTACAAGCTTTATGTGATGCTCATAATCTAAAATTAATCGAAGACGCTTGTCAAGCTGTTGGAGGAACTTACAAAAACAAATATCTAGGAACTTATGGCAATGTAGGTTGTTTGTCTTTTGATTTTGTAAAAACAATCACTTGTGGTGAAGGCGGAGCAATTCTAACAAATAACAAAGAATATGCTGTAAATGCCGACCAATTTAGTGATCATGGTCACGACCATATTGGTACAGATAGAGGCGCGGAATCTCATCCTGTTTTAGGTTACAATTTCAGGATTTCAGAATTACACGCTGCTGTAGGATTAGCACAAGTGCGACGATTAAAAGAATTTATTGCTATTCAAAAACAGCATTATTCGATATTAAGAGAAGAATTATCTAAAATTTCTGAAATTACATTTAGAAAAGTTCCTGATGGCGGAGAAGAAAGTTATGCTTTTTTAAATTTTTATTTACCAAATTTAGATATAGCTAGAAAGGTTTCAAAGAAGTTTAAGGACCAAGGTATAGATGCTTGTTTTCATTATTATGATAACAATTGGCATTATGTAAGAAAATGGGATCATTTAAAAGAAATTAAATCGTTATATCCAATTTCAGCAGAAGTAAAAGAAGGTCTAAAGTATTTAAAAGATAAAACCTTTGATCAATCTGATCATTTTATTGGACGAAATATTTCTTGTTTAATAAAGCTTTCTTGGTCTAAAGACGAAGTAAAAAAGCGTGCTGAAAAAATGGTAGAAATTATTAAAGATTCACTTTAATAATTAACATAATCTACAATTTCTAATCCATATCCAATCATACCAACTCTTTTGGTTTGTTGCGAGTTTGATATCAATTTTATTTTATGAATGTTTAAATCATGAAGTATTTGCGCACCAATACCAAAATCTTTGCTATCCATTGCTATAGCTGGCGCTTTTGCAATAGTGTTTGGCTCTTGCATTAGTTTAAGTGAAGAAAGTCTTTGAAGTAAATTCATGCTTTCTGACTGCTGATTGATAAATAATATAGCGCCACGACCTTCATTATTAATAACACTAAACATATTGTCTAGTTTTTGATCTGCATTATTAGTCAATGTACCTAAAATATCGTTATTAACTAAAGTAGAATTTACTCTTGTTAAAACTTCGTCGTTACTAGTCCAATCGCCTTTAGTAAGTGCTATATGTATTTGGTTATTAGTTGTTTGTTGGTAAGCTCTTAATCTAAAACTTCCAAATCTTGTTTCTATATTAAAATCTTCTTTTTTAAGAATTAATGAATCATGATCCATTCTATAGGCAACTAGATCTTCAATAGAAACTATTTTTAAATCAAACTTTTTAGCAACTTCCATTAACTGTGGTAACCTAGCCATAGTACCATCTTCATTCATAATTTCTACTATAACTCCAGCAGGTTGTAATCCTGCAAGTCTAGCAAAATCTATTGCAGCTTCTGTATGTCCAGTACGTCTTAAAACGCCACCTTCTTTTGCTACTAAAGGAAAAATATGACCTGGTCTAGCTAAATCAAAAGGTCTTGTTTCTGGATTGATTAATGCTTGTATAGTTTTTGATCTATCGGATGCAGAAATTCCTGTAGTTACTCCATTTCCTCTTAAATCTACTGAAACTGTAAATGCAGTCTCCATATGGTCTGTGTTATTAGAAACCATCATTTGTAAATCCAATTCTTCACATCTATGTTCAGTTAATGGCGCACAAATTAAACCTCTTCCATGCGTTGCCATAAAATTGATCATTTCAGGCGTAACTAGCTCTGCAGCAGCAAGAAAATCACCTTCATTTTCTCTATCTTCATCATCTACAACAATTATCACTTTTCCAGCTTTTATATCCTGGATAGCTTCTTCTATTGTATTTAATTGTAATTCTTTTTGGATAGATGTATTTGTTGTCATTGCTGCCTAAAATTTTTGCAAAGATAAGGTATTTTTAAGGTTTACCTGTATGTTTTAACTTTTAGATTTCTGCTTATGTGAGTGATAGGATAAATAATAAATCCTATAAATTTTGATAGTAAACTATCTTTAATATTTAGTTGATTAAATATGTTTTTAACCGGTGAAAATAATTTAATGTAATTAAATAAAAATACTAAATAGCTTATTGCACTTAGCTGTATACCTGCGTTAGCAAGTTGTGGTAACTTATTATTTTTAAATACGAAGTATAGAATAAATAATATTAAAGCTAACATATAAGTAATAATACTTATTGTAGAAAGTGTTTTGTAATTATTTAGAGAAGATGAATCGATTTCTATTTTTGAAATACTTTCTTGTTCAACGGTATCGATTTGTGAGTTCTTTTCTTCAGAAGCTGTACCTACTAAGTTTTTATTTCCAAATTTATTATTGTACCAATTTTTAATTGGCACAGTAATATGATCAAATTCAAATAAGCCTCTATCTTCTGTAGCTCTTTTGGTTAAAAATATACTAAGCGGTAACATAATTAATGTCGAAAACCAAGCCGAAAGCGCAGGATTTAATTTACCGTTTTTCGCACTATTTTCAGCAAACAAGCCAATAAAATGATAGGTTAAAAATAAAATTATTGCAATTACCATTGGTAATCCTAATCCTCCTTTACGTATTAATGCTCCTAATGGTGCACCAACAAAAAATAAAATGATACATGCTACAGCTAAAGCAAATTTTTTGTGAAGTTCTATACCATGTTTATTTATCCAAGAACTAGAATTTTTTAAAGTTTTTTGTTTAGACTTTAAGATTTGCATTGTACTTGATACGTTATTAACAGCGTAATCTAGTAGTTGTACTTTAAATCTAGTGTCGAATAAATCTAAAATTTTTCCATCGTAAATAGAGTCTTTTTTAGGCGAAATGGAAATATCTAAAGTTGCTAGGTTGGTACGATTATAAATGGATTGAGAAAACAACTCTACATCTTCTTGTCGTCCTTGTTTTAATGAGTCTAATGTTTGATTAAGCTCAGAAATATTAAGCATTGTATATTTATTATCGACATTTTTTTCTTCTAAATCTACATTATTTAGCTCTGTCAAGTCTATATTCATTATATGCTTTTTAAACTCACTTTTTACAAAAGGTTTTTTTTGACGTTCTTTTAATTCTCTTGGTGGCGTATCATCATAATAATATCCATCAAATAGAATTAATTTTAAAATATTAGAGTCTTCTGCACTAGCTAATTCACCTGTTTTTGCAACAATTACTGTATGATTTCCGGATAGTCTTTTAGCACTTTTTTTATGTATAGTTACACCTTTTAAAAACTTACCGTTTTCGCCGCTTTTTTCTTCAACCTTAATATTAAAATTCTCTCCAATATCATTAAATTGTCCTTCTGCAATTGCCATAGCCGGTTTTAATTTTGCTATGTTTTTTCTTAAGTTGTGACTCTCGTAATGTGCCCAAGGAATAACATTATTACTAAAGAAAAAAGTTGTGATAGATAGAATTACAATAAAAACACCTAAACCAGACATTGCTCTTTGTAAGGAGATTCCTGTACTTTTCATTGCAGCAAACTCGTAGTTTTCGGCAAAATTACCAAATACCATTATAGAAGATAACAATATGGTTAATGGTAGTATTAAAGGAATTAATGTAGGTGTTATGTACATTAAAAATTTTAATATGGTAACTAAGTCTAAATCTTTACCTGCTAACTCTTTAATGTACAGCCATATGGCTTGTAAAACAAAAATCAGCATGAGTATAACAAACACGCTGATAAAGGTTTTAAGATAAGATGTTAATATGTATCTATCTAAAATTTTCACTTAGGTCTAATCCAATTTATTAATGTAGTAATCTTTGTATTTAGCTTGATCAAAAGTAAATAAGGTTTTTGACAAAGTTTCGTTTGTTTTAAAAGAATTAACAGTTAAGGTAGTTTTTGTACTGTTTTTACCAATTTCTATTAATCTATAAATGTGCTTTGTTTTCACGTCTATACCTAATAATACATATTTAATTTCGGAATTTGAATCTATAGGTGTAAGTTTTACAAACTGAATTTTTCTACCTTGAACATTCTGTTCGATATCCATTTGATAAGTAAATCCATCTTTATAAAAACTAAGCATTTTACTTGGTGTTATAGTACTTTCGTCTTCATTAGAGCCTTTAGAAATTGTAACTTCTTCGTCTTCTGGGCTAATGCTATAAATGTTTTTACCGTCGTAAATTCTAGTAATACCTAAAATATTTAATTTGTATTTATCACCTTGCATGATAACATCACCTCTTGTTTCTTGTTTAATATTTTCTTCGGTATTTTCTAAAACATATTTAAAATCTATACTAATATTATCGTAGTTTTTTGCTTTAGCAGATACTTCGTCAAGCAATGCTTTTGCTTTTGTATCGTTTTGCGCAATTGCAGTAAATCCTGTTGTAATACTTAGTAAAAGGATAATTAATTTTTTCATTTTTTTATTTAGTTTCGTTTTCTAATAATTGTTCTAAAGCTAGTAAATCCGGTACAAGCACTTGTCTTGCTTTACTACCTTCAAAACCACCAACTATACCTGCAGCTTCTAATTGATCTATAATACGACCTGCACGGTTGTAACCAAGTTTAAGTTTACGTTGTAGTAAAGACGCAGATCCTTGTTGTGCTGTAACAATAATTTCTGCAGCTTCACGGAAGAGTTTATCTCTATCCGAAATATCTATATCAAGACTTGTGCCACTTTCTTCACCAACATATTCTGGTAAAAGATAAGCATCTGGATATGCTTTTTGAGAACCAATAAAATCTACAATTTTTTCTACTTCTGGAGTATCTACAAAAGCACATTGTATACGAATCATATCGTTACCTTGTGTATAAAGCATATCTCCACGACCAATTAATTGGTCTGCTCCAGCACCATCCAAAATGGTACGAGAATCTATTTTGGAAGTTACTCTAAAGGCAATTCTTGCTGGGAAATTGGCTTTAATTATACCTGTAATTACATTAACAGATGGACGTTGTGTTGCAATAATTAAGTGTATACCAATTGCACGAGCAAGTTGCGCTAAACGTGCAATAGGTGTTTCTACTTCTTTACCAGCTGTCATTATTAAATCTGCAAACTCATCAACTACTAAAACAATGTATGGTAAAAATTGATGTCCGTCGTTAGGATTTAATTTTCTGGCTTTAAACTTGGCATTGTATTCAGAAATGTTTCTACAAAGTGCATTTTTAAGCAATTCGTAACGATTATCCATTTCGATACAAAGTGAATTTAAGGTGTTTATAACCTTAGTGTTATCTGTTATAATGGCATCTTCACTATCTGGTAATTTTGCTAGATAGTGTCTTTCAATTTTATTAAAAAGTGTAAGTTCAACTTTTTTAGGATCGACTAAAACAAACTTAACTTCAGCTGGATGTTTTTTATATAAAAGGGAAGTTAGTACCGCATTTAATCCAACCGATTTACCTTGTCCTGTTGCACCAGCCATAAGTAAGTGAGGCATTTTTGCTAGATCAACCACAAGTGTTTCGTTACTAATGGTTTTACCGATTGCAATTGGTAATTGCATTTCAGATTTTTGAAATTTTTGAGACGCAATTACAGATCGCATAGATACGATTGTAGAATTTTTATTTGGTACTTCTATACCAATGGTTCCTTTACCAGGAATTGGTGCAATTATACGTATACCAAGCGCTGCCAAAGATAAAGCAATATCATCTTCTAAGTTTTTAATTTTTGAAATACGTACACCAGCTTCTGGTACAATTTCATATAAAGTTACCGTTGGTCCAATAGTAGCCTTTATGCTATCTATACCAATTTTGTAGTTGTTTAAAGTTTCTACAATTCGGTTTTTGTTTTCTTCTAATTCTTCTTGGTTTATGGTAACACCTTCGTTATCATATTTTTTTAATAGGTCTAAAGGCGGAAATTGGTATTTACCTAACTCTAAGGTTGGATCAAATTGCCCAAAATCTTCAACTAATTTATTTGCAAGATTATCGGTTTCAGATTCTTCTTCTTTTACCGTTTCTACTTCAATTTTAACGTCTTCGTCATCGTCTTCTTTAGATGAAGTTTTTAAAGTAGGTTCTATAGTTTCTTCTTCTAGTTTTGGTGTAGATACTTCGAAAGAAGTAGTTTTTTCTGTAGAAATAGTTGTGGAAGTTTCAGCCTCAACTTTACTTGCTTCATTAGTTTCATTTACATTAAATGCAGTTTTAATTTGTTCTGCTTCTTCAGAATGCGAATTGTCTACAGGCGTAAAATCTTCGTTAAAATCGTCTTTAATATTGTTTTTTGCTTTGTTAAATAAAGCAGCTATACGTTGTGGTGTAAATTTAAATCTGATTGCTAAATAGGTGATAAAACAAAATATTAATAATAGTATAGTTCCTAATTTACCAATGTAATCTTGAAAAAATGTATTAATCTCAAAACCAATTGTACCACTTAAAATGTCATTTTTTGAAGTGAAAAATCCAAAAAATATAGAAATCCAGATCACAATTAATGTGCCCCAAAACCAATGTCTTCTTAACTTACTTTTGTTAAGATCCATAAGTACAAATATGCCTGATAAAAACGATAAACCAGAAAACATAAAAGCAGCAATACCAAAACCACGTTGAATAAAAACATCACTTAACCAAGCACCAACTTTGCTTAGCCAGTTTTTGGTTTCTACTTGTCTAGAAGTAAATTCGGTTAAAGTACTTTGATCTGCTTTACCTGTGAAAATAAAGGATAAAAATGCTGTAAATAGTAGTATCCCTAAAATTATAAGAAAGCTTCCAAATACTAATTTTTGCTGATTATTAAGAGTAAAATCAGGTGTTTTAAAACGCAGTTTAGTTTTGGATTTTGATGTTTTCTTTGCTTTCGCCATTAATAGGTATTTAATTTGGGTAAAAATACAAATTGTTAACGTTTATCCTAATGGATAATTGTTTAAAAAATCTTAGGAATGTAAATTATTAAACCTATAATACTTGCAGAAATTGAAGCAATAAAAACAGCTCCAGCTGCAACATCTTTAATAATTCCAATTTTTGGATGATGGTTTGGATGAATAAAATTTGCAATTTCTTCTATAGCAGTATTAACACCTTCTATACTCATAACAAGTCCTATAGCAAAGCATTGCATAATCCACTCTGTAGTAGATATAGAAAAATAGAAGCCAGCAATAGTCATTAGAATAGCAATAACAAATTGAATTTTAATGCTGGCTTCTGTTTGTATTAAGCGCAACATACCCAAAAAGGCATATTTTACACTTTTAATACGATTTATTAAAAAAGGTTCTTTTTTTTGATGCATTTATTTCTTTAAAGCATTTAATGCAGCTTCATAGTTAGGTTCGTCTGCAACTTCTTGCACTTGTTCGGTATGTAAGACATTACCTTGTTCATCAAGAACAACGATACATCTAGAATGTAAAGTTTCAAAAGGTCCGTTTTTAAAATTTAACCCATAAGATTTACCAAAATCACCAGATTTAAAATCCGATAACATTTCTACGTTTTCTATGCCTTCTGCACCACAAAAACGCGCTTGAGCAAATGGTAAGTCTCTTGATATACAAAGTATTTTAGTGTTTTCAACTTCAGATGCTTTTTTATTAAAAGTCCTTACAGAAGTAGCACAAGTACCAGTATCTACACTTGGAAAAATATTAAGAACAACTTTATTGCCAGTGTAGTCTTCTAATTTTTTTTCAGATAAATCTTTAGTAATAAGTGTAAAGTTTGGTGCTTTTATCCCAACGTTAGGTAAATCACCAATAGTTTCAACAGGATTGCCTCCTAAAGTTATTTTAGCCATTTAAGTATAATTTAATTTTAGACTAAAATACTACAATATTGACTACTAAAAATTTTAATGAAGAATTTTTTAACAGAATAATTACAAAAAATTATAATAATTGTTAAAGCTATAGTTTAAAACTATTTTAAAATAATAACAATCAATTTTAATGTAATATTTTTTGTAAATTATATCTCTAATTTTAATCCAGACAAATAATACTAAAAACTAAAATAATTATGCAACCTAATCCTCATTCAGACAAAAATCCAAATGGTGAAAATTTTGAAATTAATGAAAGTTCTGCAAAATGCCCTTTTTTAAGCGGAACTGTTAAAAAAACAGCTGGTGGCGGAGTAAAAAACTGCGATTGGTGGCCAAACGAGCTTAAATTAAATATACTTCGTCAACATGCACCAAATTCTAATCCTTTAGATGATGATTTTGATTATGCTAAAGAGTTTAATAGTCTTGATTATAATCAACTTAAGCAAGAAGTCATAGATTTAATGACAGATTCTCAAGATTGGTGGCCTGCAGATTATGGTCATTATGGCGGATTTATGATTAGAATGGCTTGGCACAGTGCAGGAACATATAGAGTAGGAGATGGACGTGGTGGCGCTGGTGGCGGTAATCAAAGATTCGCACCAATTAATAGTTGGCCAGATAATGGTAACCTTGACAAAGCAAGACTTTTACTTTGGCCTATAAAGAAAAAATACGGTCGTAAAATATCCTGGGCAGATTTAATGATACTTGCAGGTAATTGTGCTTTAGAGTCAATGGGCTTTAAAACCTTTGGATTTGCAGGAGGAAGAGAAGATATATGGGAACCAGAACAAGATGTATATTGGGGAAGTGAAACAGAATGGGGCGCAAATGAAGCGCGTTATGGCGACAGTAAAGATGTAGAAGAAAGAGATCTTGAAGATCCTTTAGCAGCAGTAATGATGGGTTGGATTTATGTAAATCCAGAAGGACCAGACGGTAATCCAGATCCAATGGGGTCTGCTAAAGATGTTAGAGAAACTTTTGGTCGTATGGCGATGGATGATGAAGAAACTGTAGCATTAGTCGCTGGTGGACATACATTTGGTAAAGCGCATGGAGCTGCAGATCCTAGTAAATATGTTGGTGTTGAGCCACATGGAGCTTCCATTGAAGAAATGAGTACGGGTTGGAAAAATACATTTGGTACTGGAGTTTTAGATGATACAATTACTAGTGGAATAGAAGGTGCTTGGACACCAAACCCAACACAATGGGATCACGATTATTTTGATGTATTATTAAATTATGATTGGGAATTAACCAAAAGTCCTGCTGGAGCACATCAATGGAAACCAACTGAAGCTTCAAAAGCTAGAAAAGCACCAAAAGCTGGAGATCCAAATGGGACTCAAGATTTAATGATGACTACTGCAGATATTGCTTTAAAAACAGATCCTGAGTATTTAAAAATTTCTCAGAAATTCCATAAAGATCATAAAGCTTTTGAAGATGCTTTTGCTCGTGCTTGGTACAAATTAACACATAGAGATATGGGACCAATAGATCGTTATTTAGGTCCTGAAGTACCAAAAGAACAATTGTTATGGCAAGATCCAATTCCTAAAGTAAATTATAAACTTTCTGAAGTCGATATTTCTAAATTGAAAGAAATGATTTTAGATTCAGGATTATCGATATCACAAATGGTAACTACTGCTTGGGCATCTGCTTCAACTTTTAGAGGGTCAGATAAACGTGGTGGCGCTAATGGCGGAAGACTTCGTTTAGAACCACAAAGAAGTTGGGAAGTTAACAATCCAAAAGAATTAGATAAAGTCTTATCAAAATTAGAAGGTATTAAAACCGATTTTGAAGGAGAAGTTTCAATAGCAGACTTAATTGTACTTGCGGGAAATGTTGGTGTTGAACAAGCTGCAAAAAAAGCAGGTCAGAATATTGATGTGCCATTTACGCAAGGTAGAGGCGATGCTTCACAAGAACAAACAGATATAGAAGGATTTAATTACTTGCGACCAATTGCAGATGGATTTAGAAATTATATCAAATCTGATTTAGAAATTGCAGCAGAAGATTTATTAGTAGATAAAGCTAATCTTTTAACGCTT
Source organism: Mesoflavibacter profundi (assembly GCF_014764305.1). NCBI lineage: Bacteria > Pseudomonadati > Bacteroidota > Flavobacteriia > Flavobacteriales > Flavobacteriaceae > Mesoflavibacter > Mesoflavibacter profundi. The sequence continues at coordinate 3,010,815 of NZ_CP061703.1, read as the reverse complement.
ACTGTTCCAGAAATGACTGTTTTAGTTGGAGGATTAAGAGTTTTAGGTGCAAATTATGATGGTTCTGATTACGGTGTATTTACCGATAAAAAAGAAACGTTAACTAACGATTTCTTTACTAATATTTTAGATTTTACGTACACATGGAGTGCTACAAGTGAAGACGATAGATATTTTGAAGGTAGAGACAGACGTACTGGAGAAGTAAAATTTAAAGGAACTCGTGCCGATTTAATTTTTGGTTCTAACACCGAATTAAGAGCTGTAGCAGAATTTTATGGTGCAAATGATGCACAAGAAAAATTTGTAAAAGATTTTGTAAAAGCTTGGACTAAAGTGATGAATTTAGATCGTTACGATTTAAAAAAATAATTAAAGACAATTAATTTAAGAGTGCTTGCGTGTCAAGCACTCTTTTTATTTTATATAGCTATGACAGAAAACGAATTATTTTTTGCCACAATACAATCTGGCAATGAAGACAATATAAAAGCACAATTAACCAGAAATCCAGACTTGGTTAATATTAAAGATCAAAGAGGTTTTACACCGTTAATTTTTGCAACTTATTTTAATAAAGAAAATATTGCCGAAATATTGTTAGAGCACTACGTAGATGTTAATGGTAAAGATGCATCGGGTAATACAGCTTTGATTGGTGTTTCATTTAAAGGAAATACAGCTATTGCTGAAAAACTATTACAACATAACGCAAATATAAATGCTAAAAACAATGCTGGTATTACTGCATTAATTTATGCAGCAATGTACAATCAAGAAGATATGGTAAAACTATTGCTTAAACATAAAGCAGATAAAACCATTGTTGATAATGAAGGAAAAAAAGCAATAGATTACGCAAAAGAAAAAGGCTTCAACAGTATTGCTGAAACCTTAGAATAAAAAAAAAACACTTCAATTGAAGTGTTTTTTTTATTTATCAATCGATCCTAAAACGCGTTGCATAAAATTATTTACTGCTTCTTTTTTAGGTGTACCATCTTTGATCATTTTATTAACTTCAATAGCACCATACATATTAGAAATTAATTCGCCTATAACATCTAATTCTTCATCTTTTAATGAAGGAACTTCAGTTAGGTTTTCTAAAGTTTCAATAGTTTCTATGATGTAATCTTCATCATTGTCTTCTATAAATTGGGTAAGGTGTTTTATAACTGGTAATTTCATAATCTAAGCTACTTCGTTAACTAATTCTTTTAAAACATCAAATTTATTAGTCTGTACTTGATTTACATACTCACCATTTTTAAAGGTCGCAAATGTTGGTAGATTATCTACTGTAGCAAGTTTTCTTGACTCAGGAAATTTTTCGGCATCTGCTATTACAAACGTAATGTTTTCTAATTCGCTAGCTAATTTTTTTACTTTAGGTTTCATTATTCTACAATTTCCGCACCAAGTTGCAGAGTATTGTACAACAACTGTATCATTAGATTTTATAATTTCTTGTAAGTTATCTTGACTTAATTCTTGTAGCATATTTTTATTTTAAATAATTAACACCAAATCCGTCATTGTTTTAGGATTTGGTGTTATTTATGTTTTTGAAATTAGTTTACGTGTGCAGCTAAATAATCTGCAACTCCAGTTCTGTTAGCATTCATTGCTTCTTTTCCTTCTTCCCAGTTTGCTGGACAAACTTCTCCTTTTTCTTGAACGTGAGTTAACGCATCGATTAATCTTAAGTATTCACCAACGTTTCTACCTAATGGCATGTTGTTAATACTTTCGTGTTGTACGTTACCTTCTTCGTCAATGATGTATGTAGCTCTGTAAGTTACGTTATCACCTTCTACAGTTACAACACCAGTTTCTTCGTTGTAAGTTTCATTAGTAATATCTAAAATACCTAAAGTAGAAGCTAAGTTACGGTTAGAATCTGCTAAGATTGGGTAAGTTACACCTTCGATACCACCATTGTCTTTTGCTGTGTTTAACCAAGCAAAGTGTACCTCTGGAGTATCACAAGAAGCACCAATTACGATAGTGTTTCTTTTTTCAAACTCAGCTAAAGCAGCTTGAAACGCGTGTAATTCTGTTGGGCATACAAAAGTAAAGTCTTTTGGGTACCAAAATAATAATACTTTTTTGTTGTTATTTTTTGCTTCTTCAAGAACGTTAATTTTGAATGTATCACCCATTTCGTTCATTGCGTCTACATTTAAATCTGGAAATTGTTTTCCTACTAATGCCATGTTTTATTTGTTTTGATTATTAATTTTAAAGCCGCAAATATAAACATGTTATTACTATTAAAATATTAATGAAATTTTAAATATTTATTAAGTAATAAGTTTTATTTATTGTAATAATTTTAGACTATAATTATTATAAATTATTTATGGGTCAGTTGTCTAATTTTAATAGAAAATGCAGCAAATATTAATGTTGTAATTGGGCTTAACCAATTAAAAATAGCAAACCAAAAATACTCTGCAACACCAACACCAAGTACGCCACTTTGATAAGCGCCACAAGTGTTCCAAGGAATTAAAACAGAAGTTACTGTACCAGAATCTTCTAAAGTACGACTTAAGTTTTCTGGTGCTAGATTTTTATCGTTAAATGCTTTTTTAAACATTTTTCCAGGAATAACAATTGCTAAATATTGGTCTGATGCAATTGCATTTAATCCTAAACAACTTAAAACTGTACTTGCAAATAGACCAAATACGGTAGTTGCAATTTTAAGAAGTTCGTTAGTGATTCTTGCTAAAGCACCAATTGCATCCATGATACCACCAAATACCATTGCACAACAAATTAGAAGAATGGTCCAAATCATTCCGTTCATTCCACCAGAAGAGAATAATTCGTTTAACTTTTCGTTGTCTGTAGCTATGTTAGTATCTGTCAAAATTGCATTAATGATAGCGCTTAATTTTGAATCTGATAATCCATTTAATATGTCTGGTTGAAATATAAATGAAAAAACAGCTGCTAGAATAACTCCAGAAAGTAAAGCTATTAAAGGTTTTGTTTTAAGTAAAATCAAAGCTATTACAACTGCTGGAACAATAAATAGTAAAGGTGTAATATTAAAAGTGTTATCTATGCTAGTTAAAAGCGCACTTAAATCTGCATTACCGGTTGTATCTATTGTACTGCTTAGTACTGTAAAAACTATTAATGTAACAATTATAGTTGGTACAGTAGTAAAAGCCATATATCTAATATGTGTAAATAAGTCTGTTCCAGCCATAGCAGGAGCAAGGTTGGTAGTATCGCTTAGTGGAGACATTTTATCACCAAAATACGCACCAGATATTACAGCACCAGCAATCATTCCAGTAGGAATACCTAACGCGCTACCAATTCCAATAAGTGCAATACCTACAGTAGCAGATGTTGTCCAAGAACTTCCTGTAGCAATAGAAATAATTGCAGCTATAACTACAGAAGCTGGCAAGAAAATTTCTGGGCTTAACACTTGTAAACCATAATAAACCATTGCAGGAATGATACCGCTTACAAGCCATGTACCAGCTAAAGCACCAACTAAAAATAAAATAAGTATTGGAACAAATACACTTTTTAGGTTTTCCCAAATTTCTTTAAGCATAATGTTAAAAGAAACTTTGTTAAAAAAACCAACAGCAGCAGCAATACAACCACCAATTAATAAGATAATTTGATTAGTATAACCTCCAAACCATTCTTGATCTTCAACAAAAAATATATTATAAGCTAATAAAGCCATTAGACAAACTACTGGAATTAAAGCTTCTAAAAGGTTTAACTCTTTGTTTTCTACAATTCTTTGCTCGTTAATTTCGATATCAGAAAGGTTTTTATCTTTCATATTAGTTAGTTTTTTAGAGATGTAATGTTACGATTTTAGACAGAGCTATGCAAATTCAATTCTATGTTCTATTTTAGCATTTTATATGGATTCTTTAACTCAAATCGTACTTGGCGCTGCTTGTGGCGAGTTAACTTTAGGCAGAAAAATAGGAAATAAAGCCATGCTTTTTGGAGCTATTGGTGGCACAATTCCAGATTTAGATGTGTTTATTGGTAAATTATTATTTAATAATGAAATTGATATTACAGCATTTCATCGTGGATTTATGCATTCGTTTTTATTTGCATTTTTATTTACACCAATTATAGCTTTAGTTGTTTACAAGTTTTATAATACCTATAAACGTAAACATCAAACAAACTATAAAGATTGGCTGCTATTGTTTTTTTTCTCAATATTAACGCATCCTATTTTAGATAGTTTTACACCTTATGGCACACAATTATTTACGCCAATTAGCAATTATAGAGTTGCTTTTAATACCATTGCTGTAGTCGATCCAATTTATACAATTCCATTTTTAATCTGTTTAATTATTGTGATGTTTTATAAGCGAAATCATCCTAAACGAGTTAAGTTTACTAAGATTGGACTATTTTTAAGCAGCGCCTATTTAATAATTACTTGTGTGAATAAACTTTATGTAAATTCTGTATTTACATCTACATTAGAGCAAAAACAAATTAACGTCCTACGTTATCAATCACAACCAACATTATTTAATAATTTACTTTGGTACGCTGTAGCAGAAACTAACACTGATTATTATGCAGGTTATTATTCTATTTTAGATTCAAAAACAACATTTTCTAATTGGCATAAAATTGAAAAATCCACAGCAGGAATTAATCTGTTAAATAGAGATATTACTACATTAAAATGGTTTAGTAATAACTATTTTAAGATAGAAAAATCTAAAAAAGATAATAGTTATATCTATACCGATTTAAGATATCCGTTTATTGATCCTGAAAATAAAAATTCGGCACTTTTCAAATTTAAATTATACAAAGATGGAGCAAGATGGAATATCAAACAGGATTTTGATAGGTTGCCAAATCAAGATCAAACCAATGCTTTTTTTGAAAGAATAAAGGGAAACTAAAACTTAAGTGTTAAAATTACACTAAAGCAATGTTTTTGGTCGGAAAATTATACAGTTTTATCGAAAAATTGAGTTTTTACACAAAGTTATTTAGTAGTTAAATTCTTACTAAAAGTATATTTGTAATGTGTAAATAACCCAAATTTTTTTAAGATGAAAAAATGCTACTTTTTCATTCTACTTACCTTTTCTTTAATTAATGTAAAAGCACAAGTTGGAATAGGAACAACAAATCCTACACCGTCTTCAATTTTAGATATTTCAAGCTCTAATAAAGGTGTATTATTACCAAGAATTTCATTAAGTTCGACAACAGATGCAACAACCATTTCTTCGCCTGCAACTGGATTATTAATTTATAATACTGCAACAGTCTTAGATGTTTTACCTGGATTTTATTATTGGGATGGAAGTAAATGGGTAGCAATCACAGCGACACCAACAAATACAGATTGGAGTTTAAACGGAAATGATCTTAATTCTGGATCTGGAACCGAGTTTATAGGAACAACTTCTAATCATTCATTTGTTCAAAAAGTTAATAATCAGCAAATCGGACGATTAGACGCTAACGGAAGTGCAATATTTGGTTTTGGAGCAACATCTACAGTAAATGATGCTGTAGTTATGGGAAGAAATGCAACTGCAAACGCACAAAGTTCTGTTACTTTAGGATATAATGCAGTAACCAATAGTAACGATGCTGTTTCTATAGGTTATCAAACAGATGCTTCTGGATATCAATCTTTGGCTTTAGGCTATCAAGCTAACACAACACAAAATTTTAATAATGCAATAGGTTACAATACCGAAGCTTCAGGATATAACTCTACAAGTATTGGTATCGCAACCGAAGCAACAGCGCAAGAAGCTTTAGCAATAGGTTACTCTAGTAATCCTGGCGGAAATGTAAAAACAATCGCATCTGGATATCAATCTTTAGCTATAGGAAGAGACGTAAAATCAACTGGAGCAAGCGCTTTAGCAATAGGAAATACTGCTTTTGCAAATAACACAAACTCTTTAGCATTAGGCTATAATGCAAGTGCAAAAGACTATGCAAATACTATTGCGATAGGAGCAGATGCAGTCGCAGCTGGTGGACAAGGATCTATAGCTATAGGTAATACAGCAAAAGGTAATAATGCTTATGGAATTTCTTTAGGTTTTGATGCCGAAACAAGAAACGCACAAAGAAATATTGCAATTGGTTATAATTCAACCTCAAGAGCAACAGACAATATTGTAATAGGTACAGATGCTATATCAAATTCTAATTATGGTGTTGCAATTGGTTACAGTTCTTATGCTAAAGATTACGATAATACTATTGCAATTGGTTACGATGCTTTAGCAGATAATTTAAATGCGACAGCTATTGGTAACTTAGCTCAAGCAACAAATAGCAATTCAATAGCAATAGGATCTAATGCTATTGCAGATGGTTTAAATAGTGTAGCTATTGGACAAAATACAAATGTGACTAACGCTAATACTATTGCTTTAGGTGATGATACAGGAAATGTTAGAGTAGGTATTGGCACAAATTCTCCTACAACCAATCTTCATTTAAACGGAACATTAAGAATTGTAAATGGAGATGAAGGTGTAGATAAGGTGTTAGAATCTGATGCAAATGGTAATGCAACTTGGGTTTTACCTGATTATATTAAATATTTTTCAGATACAAGCATTAATGGAACTATTGTTAATGCTTCTGGTACAACAGTAACAGGAAATGGTATAATAAGATTAAACACAGGAACTTTTGTAGGTTATGGTACAACAATAGCTACAAATGGTATGTATGTAACCATATCTAAAAGTGGTTATTATAGATTAAGTTACACTTTAATTATGAATATAGTTGATGATAATGATGCTGAGGATGAAACAGTTGAGTTGTTTTTCTCTAAATCATCAACAGGAACTGCTATTAATAGAACAATAACTAAAATGACTTTTGATAGCGCGTTAGATGTTGGAGAAAAATATACATTATCTACATCTGCTATAGTGCATTTAGATGCTGGCGATAATATTTATTTTAGAATTGTAAATCCAGCTGGAGGAGACATTAGTTTAGTAACTGATGGATCTGGAGCTACTATAGAATCAGTCAAATATGATTAATCTTATTTAATAATGAAAATAAAAAAGCGTATTGAATTTCAATACGCTTTTTTTAAACTTAAAACTAAAAAAATTATAGTACGCCTACATCTTTCATACAATTAACCATCATGTTAAATGTACGATCTATGTCTGCGTCTAAGCCTATAGAAAATCTAATTAATCCATCGCTTAATCCCATTTCTGCTTGTTCTTCTTCAGGAATTTCTGAAGATGTAGAACTTCCTGGTGCAGAAAATAATGTTTTATAAAAGCCTAAACTTACTGCTAAGTAACCTAGGTTTTTTTCTTGCATTAGCTCCATTAAACTATTTGCTTTATCTAAGCTTCCAACATCAATGGTAAGCATTCCGCCAAACCCATATTGCGGATTCATCATAGATTTAAATAACTGATGTGAAGGATGCGATTGTAATCCAGGATAAACGGTTTTCAATCCTAATTTTTCAAATTGCTCAGCTAAATAACTAGCATTTTTACTATGTTGTTGCATACGTATATGTAACGTACGTAAGTTTTTTAATATAGATGCAGCTCTAAGACTATCCATTGTAGATCCTAATAACATGCAAGCTCCATCGTTTACATTTCTTAAATCGTTGATAAATTCTTGTGTACCACAAACAACACCACCAACGGTATCACTAGAACCGTTAATAAATTTGGTTAAACTATGGATAACAACATCTGCACCTAATTTTGCAGGAGAAATTGATAAAGGCGAAAACGTATTATCTACCACTAATTTTAAATTATGCTTTTTAGCAAGTTTAGCTAAGCCTTCAATGTCTGCAACTTCTAATAAAGGATTACTTACACTTTCACAGTATAAAATTTTAGTGTTTTTGGTAATTGCAGCTTCTACAACATCTAATTTAGTAATGTCAACAAAGGTTGTAGAGATGTTTAATCTTGGTGTAAAATTTTTCAAAAACGCATAAGTCCCGCCATAAATAGTTCGGCTTGAAACCACATGATCGCCTGCTCCGCAAAGCTGCATAATTACAGGTGTAATTGCACCCATTCCTGAAGCTGTAACGTTAGCAGTTTCTGTACCTTCCATTGCGGCTAGAGCTTCACCTAAATATAAATTTGAAGGTGAAGAGTGACGTGAATATAAATAACAACCATCTGCATTACCTTCAAAAGTATCAAACATGGTTTTTGCAGATAAAAAAGTATAGGTTGACGAGTCTGAAATTGATGGATTTACGCCACCAAATTCACCAAAATATTGTAAATCTTGTATGTTGTTAGCTGGTTTAAATTTCATAAGTAATAGTTTTTAATACATCAAATATTTAAAATTTATGTAAAATAATCAATCACTTTGGTTTTATTTAAATTATTATTCGGTTTTTATACTTTTTAATAGTATATAATTTTATTTTTGTTTGAAGTCTTTATAATTTTCAGAAAATTTTTCAAAAATGAAATTAGATCAAATCGACAGAAAACTTTTAAAACTCTTACAATCAGACAGTAAGCAAACTAATAAAGCAATAGCATTACAATTAGATTTATCTGTAACTGCTGTTTTTGAGCGTATTAAAAAATTAGAAAACAATGGTGTAATAAATAAATATGTTGCTCTTGTAAAAAAAGATAAAGTTGATAAAACTTTTGTTGCCTTTTGCCACATTAAACTATCGCAGCATTTACAAGACTATGTTATACAATTTGAAAAAGAAGTTAATAAACTAACAGAAGTTATAGAATGTCATCATATAAGTGGCGAATACGATTATTTATTAAAAGTTGTGGTTAAGGATATGGAAGATTTTAGAGAATTTATGGTAGAAAAACTAACTAAAATCAAACATATTGGTAGTACACATAGTATGTTTGTAATTAGCGAGGTAAAGCATACAACAGCAATCTCAATATAAATTTTTATATTGTAGATGTGTAAATGTTAATCTTTATTTTTTATGAAGTATTCTGCTATTAAAGAATTGTATCATTCAATTTTCAACTCTTATTCAAAACCGTCTTTAGAGACTCACATAAAAAAAATTATAGAATTGGATACGTTTTTACCGTACAGTTCTACTTTTTTTTGCGTCACAAATACGCAAGACTTGACTTTTGAATATGTTAGCAAAAATTTTAAATCGTGTTTAGGATTAGACGCTAAAGATCTATCAGCAAAAGGTATGCGGTATTTTTGGAGTAGAATGCATCCTGAAGACATTGAAGTCTGGTTAACTGCTATGACAAATCTTATGGAATTTACAATGAATGAAATCCCGGAAGACGATAGACCTAAAGCAAATTACACATGGAATTATCGAATAAAAAATGCAAAAGACAACTATGTAAATATCATTCAAAACACGACACCATTAGCGTTTGATTCAGATATGAAGCCTATTATAGGATTAGCACATTACACCGTTTTAGATCCAAAAATAAAAATGCAAATTACTGCTACAGCAAAGCTTTTAAATAAGAATAACGAGTATGAAACCATTTATTATAATAACTTTTCTACTAAGCTATTAAAAGATGGCATTTCAAATAGAGAAAGAGATGTAATTAGGTTGTTATTATTGGATCATTCTAGCAAAGAGATTTCAGAAAAATTAAATATAAGTTCGCATACTGTTGATACACACAGACGAAACATTTTAAAAAAATTAAAAATTACATCTACTGGCGAATTAAAAGGTTTATTAAAAGCAAATAATTTATTTATTTAAAAAATACTCAAATTGAGTATTGTAAACCAGTAAACAATACAGCATCTTTACAGTGCTATTAATCTTTTTAGGGAAAAAAAGTCTATTTTAGATCTATGCATATGGTAGATTTATTTATAGGCTTTTTTTATTTATTTCAATTCAAGTCATTGCCACAAATAAAAATCAAATCCGTTGGCTAATAATCATTCAAAATTGTACTTTTGTAGTAGAAATCAATAAATTTTAATTTCCGCGAAAGCGAAAAAAACAATACATATGAGTCAATACGATGTAGCAATAATAGGTTCTGGACCTGGTGGATATGTAGCTGCAATTAGATGTGCGCAATTAGGCATGAAAACTGCTTTAATAGAAAAATACTCAACTTTAGGTGGTACATGTTTAAATGTTGGATGTATTCCTAGTAAGGCATTATTAAGTTCTTCTCACCATTACGAAGAAGCTACAAAACATTTTGAAGAACACGGAATCGAGATTCCTGGAGAAATCAAAGTTAACCTAGAAAAAATGATTGCGCGTAAGCAATCTGTAGTAGACCAAACTACAGGCGGTATTGATTTTTTAATGAAAAAAAATAACATTGATGTTTACCATGGTGTAGGAAGTTTTAAAGACGCAACTCACATCACTATTAAAGGTGAAAAAGAAGAAGAAATTGAAGCTAAACACAGTATTATAGCAACAGGATCTAAACCTTCTAACTTACCATTTATTAACATTGATAAAGAGAGAATAATTACGTCTACTGAAGCTTTAAAACTTAAAGAAGTGCCTAAACACCTTATCATTATTGGTGGTGGCGTTATAGGTTTAGAGCTTGGACAGGTATACAAACGTCTTGGTGCAGAAGTAACAGTTGTAGAGTATATGGATCGTATCCTTCCAACAATGGATGCAGGATTATCTAAAGAGCTTAATAAAGTCTTTAAGAAAGCAAAATGCAACATGATGGTGTCTCACAAAGTACAATCTGTAGAGCGTAACGGTGATGAAGTTGTTGTAAAAGCTGAAAACAAAAAAGGCGAAGTTGTTGAGTTTAAAGGTGATTACTGTTTAGTATCAGTTGGTCGTCGTCCTTACACAGACGGACTTAATGCCGAAGCTGCAGGAGTAAAACTTAATGATAGAGGACAAGTAGAAGTAAACGATCACTTACAAACATCTGCAAGTAACATTTACGCAATTGGAGACGTAATAAAAGGAGCAATGTTAGCACATAAAGCAGAAGAAGAAGGTGTTTTTGTTGCCGAAACTTTAGCTGGACAAAAACCACATATTGACTATAACTTAATACCTGGTGTAGTTTACACTTGGCCTGAAGTTGCAGCAGTAGGAAAAACAGAAGAAGAACTTAAAGAAGCAGGAACCAAATACAAAGTTGGACAATTCCCGTTTAGAGCTTTAGGTCGTGCAAGAGCAAGTGGTGATATAGATGGATTTGTAAAAATCTTAGCAGACGAAACTACAGACGAAGTATTAGGTGTACACATGATTGGTGCACGTTGTGCAGACTTAATTGCAGAAGCAGTAACTGCTATGGAATTTAGAGCATCTGCCGAAGATATTTCGCGTATGTCTCATGCACATCCAACATTTGCAGAAGCTATCAAAGAAGCTGCTTTAGCAGCAACTGAAGATAGAGCTTTACATGTATAGTAAAATGCTAAAAAGATTATTTATATATAATGAAAGCGGGCTTTTTAGCTCGCTTTTTTTAATTTAAAACTTATGAACCATCTTACTTTAACAACACCAGCTTTATTATTCTCTGCAATATCATTAATCATGTTGGCGTATACTAATAGATTTTTAGCTTATGCATCTGTGGTTAGAAACCTAAAAGAAAAGTTTTTACAGCAAAAAGACGATGCGCTTTTACTTCAAATTAATAATTTAAGAAAACGACTTTATCTAACACGATCAATGCAAATATTTGGTATTTCTAGTTTGTTACTTTGTGTGCTAACTATGTTTTTGGTATATATAAACTTGCAAACAATTGCAGTGTGGATTTTTGGCGTTGCGTTAGTATTGTTAATAGTTTCTTTAGGATATTTAATTAAAGAAATTCAAATTTCTGTAGATGCCTTAAATCATCATTTAGATGATATTGAAAGTCACTTATCAGATAAAACAAAGAATTAAAAACGTTCTAGTCGGTTTAAAACCTCTTTTTTATAACTTCTACTTATGGTTAAAGAGGTGTTTTTAAGCGTAATTTCTTCGTTTGTAAAAGATTCAATTTTAGATAAGTTAACTATATAAGACCGATGAATTCTTAAAAAATCTTGCTGAGGTAATTTAGCATCTATCGCACTTATCGTTTCTCTTGTAACTATAATTTTATTTTGAAGATGAATTTTTATGTAATCGCTTAAACTTTCGATGTAGATAATTTCATCAAAATTAATTTTTTGCATTCGCCTTTCAGCTCTAACAAAAATAAAATCGTTAGCTGTAGATTTTAAGGATTTTACTTCTGTTTGTTGCGTATGGACTTCAAAATATCTATTAACTGCTTGCAATAATCTTTCAAAAGAAATAGGTTTTAATAAATAATCTACAGCTTGAAGATTAAATCCTTCTACAGCATAATCACGATAGGCAGTAGTAAATATTATTTTAATGTTTTTATTAATAGATTTTGCAAAAGCAATACCTGAAATTTCGGGCATATTAATATCTAAAAAAATTAAATCTACAGCTTGGTTATTTATATAATTAAATGCTTGGATTGCATTTTTACATTGTGCAACAACGTTTATATTATCAATTTTAGATAAATGAGATGCTATAACGTCTCTAGCTATATTTTCATCGTCTACTATGATACAGGTTATAGGCTTACTCATCTTTTAATGTTGAATTTAAATTAATTTTTAAGCTAACCGTAAATTTTGATTTTAAGTTAGCAATTTGAAGCGTATGCCTGTTAGGATAAAGTAAATTAAGTCGTTTTTTTATGTTTTCTAATCCTATACCAAAGGTTTTATTGTCATGATTTAAACTACTATTACTCAATTTAAAATCTATTAAATTATTAGTCGCAATTATGGATAAATTTATATCTAAAACGCCATTTTGTAGAGTTCCATGTTTAAAACTATTTTCTACAAAAGGAATAAAAAGCATTGGTGCGACAGTTATAGATTTAGATTCAATTTTTTTTGTGAAATCAATGCGTAAAGTATCATTAAATCGCATTTTTTCAAGTGAAATATAATCTTCAATATGATTAATTTCGTCTTCTAAACTTACAGATGGTTTATCGACTTGGTATAGTAAATAATCAAGAAGATTAGACAGTTTTAGTATCATTTCCGGCGTTTCGTCTGCCTTTTTTAAAGCAGAGCCATACATAGTATTTAATGTGTTAAACAAAAAATGTGGATGAATTTGCATTTTTAGATAATTAAGTTCTTGTTCTTTTAGCTTTAACTGTGTTTCTAAAATTTTAGACTCTAAAACTGCTGTTTTTTTATTCGATTTTAGGTTAAGCTGTAATAGTTTAAATGCACTTACCAAGATAACGACTAGATAGACGCTAGAAGTGACTAAAATAATATTTCTAGTAATTGGATTCATTTGATTAAATTCAAAATTTGATAAATAAATCAAACTAAAAAAAATAGAAACCATAATTAAATACAACGAAATAATTAGAGTGTAAACACTATATAATGTAAATAAGACATACCGTTTTGTGATTAAATAATCAGGAATTAATTTATAAATAGATACATAAGTTGTTGCAATTGTTGTTGGCATTAAAAAGACACTAAACATTAAAGTATCTTTAAAATTAGAACTTCCAGCACTAAAAAAATAGGTAAAAAACAGAAGTACAACAGACCAAAATAATAGGTGTTTAAAGGTTTTTAAAATTAATATTTTAGTAATTGTACGTAACTTCAAAGTCTAAATAATATATTTACAATATTACGATTTTAAATGGTCTAGAAATTTTTTTGTAGACCAATAACCAATTTAATAAGGGTTTTAACAATAAGTTAAATCAATATCTAATTTGGTTGTTAGTCGCATTTTATTAAAACTAAACGTATTAAAAAATAAGTTTGTATCACGTTTAATCAAAACATTTACATTATGACTTTACTAACTATTTTTAATCATCATTTTTTAGTTGCTAATCTTTTTCAAGAAGGCGGACCGTTATTCATGTCTTTAATTCTAATTGCCTTTTTAACGTCTTTATTTTTTATTATTAAAGGATTTATAAAATTAAAATCAAATGCAACATCTACTAAAGAAATTAAATTAGCAATAGATTGTAGTTTGCTAGCTTTGGTTTTAGGTTTTCTGGGTTCGGTTTTAGGGCTTATTCAAGCGTTTGATAGTGTAGAGGCAATGGGTAATCCAGATCCATCTATATTTGCAGGCGGATTAAAAATATCTTTGTTAACTGCAACATTTGGATTGTTTTCTTTTGTTGTGACTAGAATAGGAATATTTATTTTAAGACTTGCTAATAAATAAAACAAAAAAGCCAATCTTTACGATTGGCTTTTTTTATTTACGTTTTTTATTACGTTTATTATAGTTTTTATCACCTCGTGTTTTAGGTTTTTTATATTTTTTAGCGATTTCGCGTTTGTAACTTCCACCAAGATTAACCTTTTTATTTTTTTCTTTTTTCTCATGAAAAGCTGGTCCTGGTGCATCTTCGTCACGTCTGCGTTTTGTTGGATTGTAACGCTCTTTTATTACTTCGCGTTCTTCAGGAATTAATTCTTCAGAAATGGAAACAGTTTCTGGTATTTCAACTAAATTAATTTCCATTTGCATTAATTTCTCAATGCGTTCTAATGCGTCTTGTTCTTTTTCTGTAGAAAATACTAAAGCATGACCTTCGCGTTCTGCACGACCAGTTCTACCAATACGATGCATGTAATTTTCTGGATATTCAGGCGTGTCAAAGTTTACAACATGACTAATATTATCAATATCTAAACCACGTGCCATAACATCTGTTGCAACTAAAATTCGGTTAACACCTTCTCTAAATTGCTCAATACTACGTAACCTGTAATTTTGCGTTTTGTTAGAGTGAATGACACATAATTCTTCTTTAAAAAATTCATCTAAATCTTCAAAAAGCCGATCTGCCATACGTTTATTAGATACAAACACTAAGACTTTATTGTACTGTTCTTCGTCTTTTAAAAGTTCGATTAAAAGATTCTTTTTTGTATGATAATTTGGGACGCTGTATTTGGTTTGTTCAATATTTTCTAAAGGCGTACCAGAAACTGCAATCGAAACACGTTCTGGAGCTATAAAAAAGTCGGTAATTAAGTCGTCTACATCTTCCGTCATTGTTGCAGAAAACATGATGTTTTGTCTACGTTCTGGAAGTATATCAAAAATATTGATTAATTGATGTCTAAATCCTAAATCTAGCATCACATCAACTTCATCTATCACTAATTTTTGGATAGATTTAAGCTGTAACGCTCTACTAACCGCTAAATCGTATAATCTTCCAGGTGTTGCAACAATAATATCTAAACCTTGTGCTACAGCTTGTTTTTGGGTATTTATGTTTGTACCACCATAAACACCAAGCACGCGTACATTGATGTATTTGGCTAGTTTTTCTATATCATCAACCACTTGTACTACAAGTTCTCTTGTTGGAACTAAAATTAAAACACGCGGATTATCTTGTTTTGAAAATTTTAAATTTCTTAAGATAGGCAACATGTAAGCATAGGTTTTACCAGTTCCTGTTTGGGCAATTCCTACCACATCTTTACCACTTGCAACAATACTAAAAGCTTCTGCTTGTATTGGCGTAGGCGATGTAAAGCCTAAATCGTCAATTGCATTGTATAATGGAGTGTTTAATTTTAAATCTTGAAAAGTCACAGCTATAATTTAGGCTACAAAACTACTACTTATATTTTGTTTATTCCAAATGCTGGTTATGTATTTGTATGCTGTAGCTTGCTGTAAATGTTTTATTTGCTGCTAATTTTATAATACCTTCTTTTTTAGTAATGTCTTGGTTGGTGTTTTCGTGATCTGCAATGCCTAACCAAGGTTCTATACATACGTAAGGCGCGTTTGGTTTTGCCCAAATCCCTAAATATTTAAAATCAGGAAAGCTAACATTTAAAATTTCTCCGTATTTTTTACTTACTAAAGCTGCTTTTCTAGAGCTTAAATCTTTAAAAATTAAAGCATCTTCATTAAATAAATCTGGTTTTAAATTAATGGTGTTTTTAATATCAAAAACTGGTTTTGTTTGGTCTGTAACAAGACCGTTATCCATATTTAGTAAGTAACTTTTTGCAGTTTCAGGATTTTCAAATTCTAAATGATAATCAGTGTAACTTTCTTCATCATACAAAGGACATTTAAACGCAGGATGACCACCAATTGAAAAATACATATCAGAATCGCCCAGATTTCTAACGGTATGCGTTAAGGTTAATGTGTTTTCTATAAGTGTGTATTTCAACAAAAATTCAAAATCAAACGGAAACCATTCGCTTATCTGTTTGTTTTGTTTCAAGCTAAACGTTAAGCTGTTTTTGGTTTGTTCTATTAGTTTAATCTCATCACTATGTCTAACAAAACCATGCTTTGGCATATGATAGGTTTTTCCGTTAAACACATAACTATCATCTTTCATAGATCCAATAATTGGAAATAAATTTGGTGCGAAACTAGCCCAAACTTTTGGATCTGCATTCCACATGAATTGTCGGTTATTTTTAACTGAAGAAATCTCACAAAGCTCAGCACCTTCAGCTTTCACTTTAATGTTTAATAAGTCGTTTGATAATTGAAACATAATATTGGTTTTAAACTACTGTCAAATTAATCGTTTTTTTCTTAAATCTGCTTAACTTTACACTTCAATTTTTTTATTTGAGAACACATAAAACATATAAAGTTGCTAATGTCCAACAGTTTAAACAACATTTGTTAAACTGGAGCAACCAATTTGAAGATATTATTTGGCTGGACAGTAATAATTATAAACAGCAGTATTCTAATTACGATGCGGTTTTGGCGGTAGATACATTTACTAGTTTACAAACCGATTTTCATCAAGCTTTTGATAAACTAAAAGATTACCAAACCACGACTAACGATTGGATTTTTGGTTATTTATCTTACGATTTAAAAAATGATGTTGAGCCATTAAAATCAGAAAATTTTGACGGATTACGTTTTCCAGATTTATATTTTTTTCAACCTAAAAAACTATTCTTTTTAAAAAGAAATTCGGTTGAATTACACTACTTAAAAATGGTTGATGATGAAATGGATGCTGATTTTGAAACTATTTCAAATTTTGAAATTCTAAAAAACCCTTCATCTAAATCACCAATTAAAATTCATCTACGTATTCATAAAGATGAATATTTTGAAAAGCTAGAAAAAATGCTAGCTCACATACATCGTGGTGATATTTATGAAGCTAATTTTTGTCAAGAATTTTATGCCGAAAATACAACGATAAATCCGTTAGAGATTTATAATAAGTTAAACACTATTTCTACGCCACCATTTGCCACCTTTTTAAAGCAAAATGACAAGTATTTATTAAGTGCTTCACCAGAACGTTACTTAAAAAAAGAAGGAGCAACTATAATTTCTCAACCCATAAAAGGAACCGCAAAACGTGACGAAGATTTTATGATCGATAGTTTGCTTAAACACGATTTGGTTGCCAATCCAAAAGAGCGTAGTGAGAATATTATGATTGTAGATTTGGTGCGTAACGATCTGTCTTTAACTGCTAAAAAAGGAAGCGTAAAAGTAG
The DNA here is from genome assembly GCF_014764305.1 of Mesoflavibacter profundi. NCBI lineage: Bacteria > Pseudomonadati > Bacteroidota > Flavobacteriia > Flavobacteriales > Flavobacteriaceae > Mesoflavibacter > Mesoflavibacter profundi. The sequence goes on along the minus strand of NZ_CP061703.1, from coordinate 2,993,245 downwards.
AAGAATTGTGTAAAGTGTATACGTTTGAGCAAGTCCATCAAATGATATCTACAGTAACATCTCAGGTTAGGGAAGAGGTACATCCTGTAGATGTGATTAAAACCACTTTCCCGATGGGAAGTATGACTGGCGCTCCAAAAATTTCGGCAATGAAAATTATCGAAGATTTAGAAGCTACTAAACGCGGATTATATTCTGGTGCTGTTGGTTATTTTTCGCCAGAAGGTGATTTCGATTTTAATGTAGTGATTAGGAGCATTTTATATAATCAATCTAAAAAGTACGTAAGCTACTCAGTTGGTGGCGCAATAACAGCAAAAAGTGACCCAACACAAGAGTATGAAGAATGCTTGATTAAAGCCAAAGCTATGCGAACGGTTTTGGAGGATCAATAATATTTTAATATTACTTTTACAGTATGCAGAAAGCGTTTATAAATCACATTATCCAAAACCTTCCTTTTTTAAAAGAAAGTAAGCTGCTAATTGCTATTTCTGGCGGCGTAGATTCGGTGGTTTTAGCGCATTTGTGTAAAGAGGCAAAGCTGGATTTTACTTTGGCGCATTGTAATTTCAATTTAAGAGGAAATGAAAGTGACGCTGACGAGAGTTTTGTTTTAGAGCTTGCAGAAGACTTAGATGTTGAAGTATTTATCCAAAATTTTGACACCGAAAGTTTTGCAAAAAACGAAAAACTATCCATACAATTAGCTGCAAGACAACTCCGTTACGATTGGTTTTTTGAACTATCAGAACAATTAGAATTCGATTACATTTTAACAGCGCATCACGCAGATGATAATTTAGAAACGTTTTTAATCAACTTATCACGTGGTACAGGTTTAGAAGGCTTAAAAGGCATACCTGAAGTTAATGAAACTATCGTTAGACCGTTGTTATCATTTTCAAGAGAAGACATTGAAGATTATGCAAAAACAAACCATTTAAAATGGAGAGAAGATAGCAGTAATGCCTCTACAAAATACTTACGCAATAAGTTGCGTCATGATGTGATCCCTGTTTTAAAAGACATAAATCCAGATGTTTTAGCAAACTTTCAAAATACATTGGCGCATTTAAATGATAGTTCAGCTATCGTTGAAGATGCTGTAGATTCCTTTTTAAATAAAGCGATTGTAACTATTGATGACAGCCAAATTTCATATAAAATTTCAGAATTTGAAGCATTAAATAATCCAAAAGCTTATCTATTTGAAATCTTTAAAGATTACGGTTTCTCACAATGGAAAGACATCGAAAATTTACTAACAGCGCAAAGCGGAAAGTTGGTGTTTTCTAAAACGCATCAGCTATTAAAAGATAGAGATTGTTTGATTTTAAGTGAAATTTCTTCAGAAGAAAACAATGAAACAGTTACCATTCTTGAAGATCAAAACGAAATAAAATTACCAAACGGAATTTTATGTATAGAGTCTGTAGAAGAAATAGGCAAAACAGATAAATCCACCATTTATATTGATAAAAAAACGTTAAAGTATCCTTTAACTGTAAGACATTGGGAAAAAGGCGACTATTTTTACCCATTAGGAATGCAAGGAAAAAAGAAACTTAGCAAGTTTTTTAAAGACGAAAAATTATCTTTGCTAGACAAACAAAAAACCTTGCTATTGTGTAGTGATCACCAAGTGGTTTGGGTGATAAATCACAGAGCAGATAATAGGTTTAAACTAACTAAACAAACCCAAGACATTTTAAAAATTAAATATCAAAAATGAAGCATTTATTAGCTTTTTTAATTGTACTGTTTTCAATTCAAACTGTTTTTTCTCAAATAGAACCTGTAAAATGGTCTGCAGAAGTCGAAAAAATTAGTGATACAGAATATAATCTGATTTACAAAGCAGATATAGAAGATCATTGGCATTTATATTCTCAAACTTTACCAGAAGGCGGCGCAATTCCTACAGAGTTTATCTATAACGAAGATGCTTTAAAAAAAGACTTTAAATTAGTTGGTAAAGCTACAGAAAGCGAGAGTATTACTAAGTTTGATAAAGTATTTCAAATGGATTTGACTTATTTTGATAACGCAGCAACATTTACTCAAAAGATAGAATTAAAAGATTCAAATATATCACAAATTGAAGCCGAAATTAGCTTTCAAGCATGTGATGATGCCAGATGTATTTTTGAAAGTGAAATCGTTACATTTAACTTACAAGAAGGAAAAGTAAGTCAAGAGACTTTTGACACACCAAATCTAGATGCTGAAAATTTAGATAAATCAAGACAATTAGATTTAAATATTACAGGTTGGAACAATTACAAACAAGAAGAAGTTAAAGAAAAAACCAACTTTGGTATTTTCATTCTTGGTTTTATTGGTGGTTTAATAGCATTATTAACACCTTGTGTGTTTCCGATGATTCCCTTAACGGTTTCATTCTTCACAAAAAGTGCAGAAAACAGTCAAAAAGGTATTGCAAATGCAATATTATACGGGTTTTTCATCCTTTTAATTTATGTGCTTTTAAGTTTACCATTTCACTTTTTAGACTCCTTAGATCCAGAAATTTTAAATACTATTTCAACCAATGTATGGCTTAATATTATCTTCTTTTTAATCTTAGGCTTTTTTGCGTTTTCATTTTTTGGTTTTTACGAAATCACATTACCAGCGTCTTGGGGAAATAAAATGGACGAAAAATCATCAAGCATAGGTGGTTTTATTGGTATATTTTTTATGGCGTTAACCTTAGCAATTGTTTCGTTTTCTTGTACGGGACCAATTTTAGGTTCATTATTAGCAGGATCATTAACAAGTGATGGTGGCGCAATGCAATTAACAGCTGGTATGTCTGGTTTTGGTTTAGCATTAGCATTACCGTTTACCTTGTTTGCAATGTTCCCAAAATGGTTAAACGCTTTACCAAAATCTGGTGGTTGGCTAAATAGCGTTAAAGTAGTTTTAGGATTTTTAGAACTAGCTATGGCGTTTAAATTTTTATCAAATGCAGATTTAGTATCGCATTGGGGACTTTTAAAACGTGAAATTTTCTTAGCAATATGGGTAATTTTAGGTATTGGGTTGTTCCTTTATTTAATAGGAAAAATCAAATTTCCGCATGATAGTCCATTAAAAAAACTAAGTTTTTTAAGAATTAGTACAGCTGTTTTAGTAATCTCTTTTGTTATTTATATAGCACCAGGAATACTAAAAAATCCAACATGGGACTTAACAGCGTTAAGTGGTTTTCCGCCACCAATGTCTTATAGTATTTATGAGCGCGAATCTGAATGTCCTTTAGGTTTAGATTGTTATAAAGATTTAGACGAGGGTATTGCTGCAGCCAAAGAAGCTAACAAACCAATTATGTTAGACTTTACAGGTTGGGCTTGTGTAAATTGTCGTAAAATGGAAGAACAAGTATGGAGTCAGAGTAAAATCTATAAAATACTTAAAGAAGAGTATATCATTATTTCATTATACGTAGATGATCGTAAAGAACTGCCAAAAGAAGAGCAATTTAAATACGTAAAACCTAACGGAAATTTAAAAAATATTAGAACAATAGGCGATAAATGGGCGACCTTACAAACGCTAAACTTTCAAAATAACTCACAACCATTTTATGTGTTGTTAAATCATAATATGGAATTGTTAAATCACACAACTGCCTACACACCAAACGCAGACGAGTATTTTGAATGGCTCCAAAAAGGCGTTGAAAACTTCAAGAAATAAAAAACTAATCCTGCAAATGCAGGATTTTTTTTAGTTTAATTTTGTGACATAAATAAATAAGAATGAAAACAATCCAAGGTCAAATAGTAGACATACAAAATAGAACAATTTTTAGCGGAAGTATTTTAGTAGAAAACGGTAAGATTAAAGCTGTTAAAAAAGAAGAACATGATGTAAAACACTACATTTTACCTGGTTTTGTAGATGCACATATTCATATAGAAAGCTCCATGTTAGTACCAAGCGAGTTTGCCAAAATAGCCGTAAAACACGGTACGGTTGCAACTGTTAGTGATCCGCATGAAATCGCCAATGTATTAGGCGTAAAAGGTGTCGAGTTTATGATTGAAAATGGTAAGCAAACACCATTTAAATTCAATTTTGGAGCACCAAGTTGTGTACCTGCAACCACTTTTGAATCGGCTGGAGCTGTTATAAATTCTGATGATATAAAAAACTTAATGGCAAATCCAGACATTAAATATTTAGCCGAAATGATGAATTATCCTGGCGTTTTATTTGATGATTCTGAAGTTTTAAAAAAGATAGAATGGGCAAAACATTATAACAAACCTATTGATGGTCATGCACCAGGTTTACGTGGTGACGATTTAACCAAATATATTAGCGCAGGAATAACAACCGATCACGAGTGTTTTACCTACGAAGAAGGCTTAGAAAAATTGCAAAAAGGAATGAAAGTCCTTATTCGTGAAGGTAGCGCCGCGAAAAACTTCGAAGCGCTTATAGATTTACTTCCTGAGTATTATCAAAACATCATGTTTTGTAGTGACGATAAACATCCAGATGATTTATTGTTGCATCATATAAATAAATTATGTGACAGAGCAGTCGCAAAAGGTAACGATGTCTTTAACGTCTTACAAGCAGCATGCATAAATCCTGTAAAGCATTATAATTTAGACGTTGGATTATTAAATGAAGGTGACGCTGCAGATTTTATTATAGTTGAAGATTTAAAATCATTTAAAACATTACAAACCTATATTAATGGCGAATTAGTTTTTGATAACGGTACATCTTTAATGCCTCATATTAGTTTTGAAAATCTTAATAATTTCAACACTGAAAAAAAAGAAACATCCGATTTTCAAGTTGAAAGTCAAGCAAAAAATATAAGAGTAATTGAAGCTTTAGATGGCGAGTTAGTGACTAACCAAATCTTAGCAGAAGCTACAATAGAAAACGGAAATTTAGTTTCTAATACCAAAACAGATATTTTAAAAATGACGGTTGTTAATCGTTATAAAAATGATAAACCTGCAATAGCATTTATTAAAAATTTTGGATTAAAAGAAGGCGCAATCGCAAGTTCTGTTGGTCACGATTCTCACAATATTATTGCTGTTGGCGTAGATGATGAAGCGATTTGTAAAGCAGTAAACTTAATCATTGAAAATAAAGGTGGAATTTGTGCAGTCTCTAAGACAAAACAAGATGTTGTACCATTACCAGTTGCAGGAATTATGAGTGATCAAAATGCCGAAACTATTGGTAAAGCTTATGCCAAATTAGACCAAATGGCAAAAGATTTAGGCGCCACTTTACACGCGCCTTATATGACGTTGTCGTTTATGGCATTGTTAGTTATACCAGCTTTAAAATTAAGTGATAAAGGCTTGTTTGATGGTGGTAAGTTTGAGTTTACAAGTTTAGAAGCCTAATGCCAATCCTAAACACAACATACAAACCCAATCTATTATTCCGTAATGGTCATATTGCTACGATTTATTCTGGATTATGGCGTAGGGTAAAAGGTGTAAACCAAAAACGCGAACGTATTGTTTTACCAGATCAAGATTTTTTAGATTTAGATTGGAGTTTTTCAACTAAAAAAACGAATCAGTTACTAATCGTTTTACACGGTTTAGAAGGTAACGGTAATAGACATTATGTACTTGGATCGGCTAAAATAGCTAACCAAAATAATATGGATGCAGTTTGTGTAAATTTTAGAGGTTGTAGTGGCGAAGTCAACAATAGTTTTCAGTCGTATCACTCTGGTAAAACAGACGATTTAGCTGAAGTTATTAATCACATTACAGCGCATTATCACTACGATACGATCTATTTAAACGGATTTAGTTTAGGCGGAAATGTGATTTTAAAATATTTAGGTGAAACCGAAGATGTGCCAAAACAAATTAAGGCAGCAGTTGCTGTTTCGGTACCAGTGTATTTAAAAGGCTCTTTGCAACGATTGATGGCTTTAGATAATAGATTGTATTCCATTAAATTTTTAAGAGACTTAAAACGAAAACTAAAAGAAAAACAAGTTTTATATCCAGAAAAAATTTCAAATTCCATAATAAAGTCGGTAAAGACATTACAAGATTTTGACAATGCTTATACCTCAAAAGCCCACGGTTTTAAAGATGCTTTAGATTATTATGAGCAATCCAGTAGTCTTCAGTTTTTAAACCAAATTTCAGTACCAACGTTATTGATTAATGCGTTAAACGATTCGTTCTTATCTAAAGAATGTTATCCAATAGAAGAAGCCAAAAACAATCCAAATCTATTTTTAGAACTACCAAAATATGGCGGTCATGTTGGATTTCATCATAAAAACAATATTTATTATAACGAAAAACGAATGATTGAATTTTTATTCGAAAAAAAACTTTCTAGTTAAATAATATTATCTAACTTTAGGCTTTAATTTATTGGTTGTTATGAAGTTAAAGTTGTTTTTTTATATATGTTTTTTATCGATAATCGTATCTTGTAATAGCTTAAAAACAGCGGTTTACGACCAATATTCTTATCAACAAACCATTTCTGTTAAAGTAGAAAGTGAAGCTTTAATAGAAAAAGCAATAGACAGTTTTTCCCATCATGAAGCTGAAGTTAACGACTTAATTTTAGATCTTAAAAAGTTAGTCGAATACGAAAAAAACAAACCTAATAACGAGATTACTTACGCGATGCTAAAATTAATGGCAGATCAAGATAAAAGCTTATTAGCAGGTTTTTTAAAACGTTGGGAAGACGAGCAGCAATTAAGTCAAGTATTTACCAACGAAGCCAAAGCACAAATTATGGAAGCTTTTGATTTAATTATTAAATACGAAGCCAATAAAAACAAAGAAAACAAAACCAATTTGCTTAGTTTTTTAGGTAATTAATATGCATAACCGATGGATTTTGAAGAACTATTAAAACAAATTAAAGACGAACTTTTAAAAGTATTAGGTGAAAGTTACGCAGACTATAAAACCGAATCTAAAAAAGATGTCGAAGCATTTTTAGAAGCTTCTAAAGAAAAACTAGAACGTTGGACCAAGCTTTTAGCCAACACAGAACTAACTGTAAAGGATTATGAATGGTTATTAAAAAGCCAAAAAGATATTTTAGTGCTTAAAGCGTTATATCAAGCAGGTATTACAAAACAACGTTTAGGACACCTAAAAAACAAAATTATAGACACTATTGTTAATGTAGTAGTTGGTGCTATTTTTTAATGTTTAAATGCGTCCGGAAATCCTTCGATAGTAATATTCCAAAGTAACGGAAGGACAAAGTACACAAACAGCGTTAGTAAAATAATAGATACTAAATTCATCACAAATCCTTTTTTTACCATATCTGGAATGCGTAAATAACCAGAACCAAAAACTACTGCATTTGGTGGCGTAGCTACTGGTAACATAAAAGCACAAGATGCCGCAACAGCAGCGCCAACCATTAAAATAAACGGATGAATATCTACTGAAATTGCCATAGGCGCTAACACCGGTAACAGCATAGCTGTAGTTGCTAAATTGGAGGTAATTTCGGTTAAAAAATTAACCGCAGCAATTAGTAATAATAGTAAAATGATAGTGGTCACGCCAGCAAAAGTGGTCATTTGTTCGCCAATCCATTTGGCTAAGCCTGTAGTTTCAAACCCTTTTGATAAAGCCATTCCGCCACCAAACAATAAAATAATTCCCCAAGGAATTTTCACCGCATCATCCCAATTCATTAATTTTGTTCCTTGTTTTTTAGACGGTAACAAAAACAACACGATAGCAAAAGAAATAGCGATAATTGTATCATCTAACGCAGGTAAAATGTTTTTAAATAAAAACGAACGCGTAATCCAGAAAAATGCGGTTAAACCAAAAATAAAAGCGACCAATTTTTCTTCATAACTAATGCTGCCTAAAGCTTTTAATTGAAGGTTAACTTCGGCTTTTCCGTCTGTAAATTCTCGTTTTTCAAATGTAAAAGCGACTTCAGTAAGGTATTTCCAACAGATAAATAATAATATAATTGAAATAGGAAACCCAAACATAAACCATTGTAAAAAGGTGATTTCATAATTATAAATATCTGAAACGACTCCAGCCAACACTAAATTTGGCGGCGTACCAATTAATGTAGCAATACCACCAATTGAAGCACTGTAAGCAATCGCTAACATTAAGGCTTTCCCAAAGGTTAAGTTTTCGTCTTCTGGCGTATTTGGATTATCTTTTAGTTGTAAAATAATAGCTACACCAATTGGAAGCATCATCACAGATGTTGCAGTATTACTAATCCACATAGATAAAAACGCGGTAGCTAGCATAAACCCAAGGATAATTCGTTTTAAATTAAACCCAATTATTTTAATAATATTTAAAGCAATGCGTTTGTGAAGATTCCATTTTTCAATAGCAATCGCAATAATAAATCCACCTAAATATAAAAACACAAATTTATGCCCAAAAGCACTAGTGGTATCACTTAAATTAAGTCCGCCAGACAATGGGAAAAGCGCAATTGGCAATAAGGCAGTTACCGCAATAGGTATCGCTTCTGTAATCCACCAAATAGCAATCCAAACGGTAGATGCAAGTACTGCGCGACCTTCTGTAGATAAACCTTCTGGTTTAAAAAATAATAGTAAGATAAAAAAAACGATAGGTCCTAAAACCAATCCAATTTTTTGAGTGTTTTTCATTTATATCGGATTCAATAAAACGAAAGTACAGATTTTATTATTTATTAATAACCTTAATTTAAAACTATATTTAAAAATGACAATTCATTCAAAATTTATATATTAACACTCTAAACCAACCATTTATGCTCAAAAAAGTTTTTGGAAGTGCTGTTTTTGGTGTTGAAGCAACAACAGTTACAGTAGAAGTTAATGTAGATACAGGAATAGGTTATCATCTTGTTGGATTACCCGACAATGCTATAAAAGAAAGCAATTATCGTATCGCAGCAGCACTTCAAAATAACGGTTATAAAATTCCAGGAAAAAAAATTATAATCAACATGTCGCCAGCAGATTTGCGTAAAGAAGGCTCTGCTTATGATTTAACGTTAGCAATCGGGATTTTAGCAGCATCTAAACAGATTAAAGCCGAAGATTTAGATCGTTATTTAATTATGGGCGAATTATCTTTAGACGGAAATTTACAACCTATAAAAGGTGCGTTGCCTATTGCAATTAAGGCTAGGGAAGAAGGTTACAAAGGATTTATTTTACCTATACAAAATGCAAAAGAAGCAGCAATAGTCAATGATTTAGAGGTTTATGGTGTAGAAAATATTAAAGAAGTAATTAACTTTTTTGATAAAGGTGAAGCATTGCAACAAATTAAAATTGATACCAGAAAAGAATTTGAAAAAAATCTAAATTTTCCAGAGTTTGATTTTGCAGACGTTAAAGGACAAGAAAGTATAAAACGCTGCATGGAAATTGCTGCAGCTGGCGGACATAACATTATTTTAATTGGTCCGCCAGGCGCAGGAAAAACTATGTTAGCCAAGCGTTTACCTAGTATTTTGCCACCAATGACCTTGCATGAAGCTTTAGAAACCACAAAAATACATAGCGTTGTTGGTCGTGTTAAAGACGCAGGATTAATGTCGCAAAGACCATTTAGAAGTCCGCATCACACGATTTCAAATGTCGCTTTAGTTGGTGGCGGAAGTTATCCGCAACCAGGAGAAATTTCGTTAAGTCATAACGGTGTGTTGTTTTTAGACGAGTTGCCAGAATTTAAAAGAGAAGTTTTAGAAGTGATGCGTCAACCTTTGGAGGATAGAGAAGTTACCATTTCGCGAGCAAAATTTACGGTGACTTATCCATCGTCGTTTATGTTGGTAGCAAGTATGAATCCAAGTCCTGGTGGATATTTTAACGATCCTGATGCGCCTGTTACTTCAAGTCCTGCCGAAATGCAACGGTATTTAAGTAAAATTTCTGGTCCGTTGTTGGATAGGATAGATATTCATATTGAAGTAACGCCAGTACCTTTTGAAAAATTATCGGATGATCAAATAGCAGAAAGTTCTGTAGACATTAGAAAGCGCGTGACTTGTGCAAGAGAAATTCAAACACAACGCTTCAAAGATTTTGATAATGTGCATTACAATGCGCAGATGTCTACCAAACAAATACGAAAATATTGTAAGTTGGATGATGCTTCACTTCAGCTTTTAAAAACAGCAATGGAGCGTTTAAATCTTTCGGCTAGAGCTTACGATAGAATTTTGAAAGTAGCTAGAACTATTGCCGATTTAGAGCAAAGCGAAACCGTTTTGGGTAATCATATAAGCGAAGCGATTCAATATAGAAGTTTAGATCGCGATGGTTGGTTAGGATAAAATTTAACATTTAGTTATTTTTTTTATTTTTGATCCAATTATTAATCAATCTAAATATTTTATGGCAACACCAAAGGGAATTATTACTGCTCAACAGGCACAAACTTTAAACGACAACTGGACAACTTTAAGAGCAAAAGCTAACGAAGCTGCTGCAGGACAACCGGATAACAGATCTTCGTGGTATTCTTTACAGGATATGAAAGATTTTTTAGATTATATTCAAGAAAATAATCCTAAAGTTAACGGTGTACGTTTTTACTTAGGCGTAGAAACATCTAAAGAAAATCCTAAGGGAATGACTACTATCTTTATGGTTCCAACACAAGATGATAATGGATCTAATAAAGATATTACCGGAGCAGATGGAATGGATAGAGGTGATCTAGGTGATCCACCACAAGCAAATTATCCACAATAATCAATGGAGTTTTTAGCATATTTCATTAAATCAAATTATGCTATACTTTATAAAAGTGTAGAAATTTTAGCAGCTTTAACTGGAATATTTTTATTAAGAAAATATAAACAGGATCTAGCTGCTAAGCTTTTTATATTTTTTTTAATTTATGTTAATCTTATTGAAACGATTGGTTCTTATCCAAGATTAATTAAAAAAAATGAAGATTTATTTTGGATTAAAGATTTATTAAATAATACAGTTTTTTATAATAATTTTTGGTGGTACTCCTTGACATGGACTATTGGTTCTTCCTTGTTTTATTCGATATACTTTTCTAAAGTGCTTAAATCTAAACGTTTAAAACTAATAGTTAAACGTGTTACAAGTGTGTTGATTTTAATACAGATAGTATTATACATTTTTAAGTTTAATACTTTTATGAGTGATAGTATTACAGAAATTAACTTAATACAGCTTACTCTTATCATGTTTGTAACATCTGTCTATTTTATAGAATTAATAAATAGTGATGCTATTACTACGTTTTACAGATCATTATCTTTTTATATTGCAACTGCAGCATTTGTCTTTATAATAATACAAACGCCACTTGATTTTTATCAAAACTATTATAATTCAAAAGATGACAATTTTGTTATTTTAAATAGAATTGTACGATTATTTTCAATTATGTTTATGTATTTAATGTATACAATTGGTTTAATTGTTTCTAAACCAGAAATTGAAAAGTAAATGTGATTTCATTAATTGAAGAATATTATTTTTTATGCTTTAGATCTGCTGAAGTTTTTGCAGCTCTAGCAGGAATTTTATGTTTTAAGAAATTTAAAAATGATAAAGCTTCTAAATATCTTATTTACTTTTTAATCTACATTAATTGTATTGAAATATTAGCCTCTTACACTGTAATAATAGATGCAAATCCATCATTTTCATCTTTAAAAGAAACTTTAAAAAATACGGTTTTCGAAAAAAATTATTGGTGGTATTTTTTAACGTGGTTTATAGGAGCAAATGTATTCTTTAGTTGTTATTATTATTTAATCGCAGAGAATACAAGTATTAAAAAAGCTATTAAATTGATTTTGTTTTTAACACTAATTTTTCAGTTTATATTTTTCGTTTTATTTATGTCGTCTTCTAATTATGACTACATGATTTATGCAGAAGTTATTGACTTATTTGTTATTGTTTTTCTAATCTCTAGTTATTTTATTCAGTTGTTAAATTTAGAAAATATAATAAGCTTTTATAAGTTATTACCTTTTTATGTTAGTATTGGGACATTAGTCTTTTTTATAGTTACAACTCCATTAACTTTTTTTGAACGTTATTTTACGCTTTCAGATCCAGAATACATAAGCCTTAAGTATTCCATCAAATTTTTTGCAATTATATTTATGTATGTTTTTATAGGTATAGGATTTATAGTCTCTAAACCTAAATTGAGAAATTAAAAGATTTTTTCTTACATTTATCTTCAAGAATAAGCTATTAATCTTTAAATACTTAACCAACATGAAAAACTTATTTAGCCTTATTGTAGGCTTACTTATTGGTGCTTTTATTACCTATTATTTTTTTAGTCCAACAGGTATGACAACGCCGCCACCATTAACAATGCCTTCTGGTATTATTACTCCAACCGAAGCAAAAAAACTAAGCGATAACTGGACAAATCTTCGTCAGCAGTATGTAGATTCGGTTGCTTATGAAGCTGAGGATAATAGATCTTCTTGGTATTCTATAAAAGATATGGAATACTATGTAAATTATGCAAAAGACTCTTTAAATGCTAGCGGTATACGTTTATATTTAGGTGTAGATACATCTGTAGGACCAAAAGGATTGACCACGATTTTTTTAGTACCTACCGAAAATGATAAACGATCTGGTACCCAAAAAGATATCTCTACAGCAAATGGTTTAGATAAAGGTACTAATGGTATTCCACCAGGACAACCTTATCCTAATTAAAAGCTTTGAAGGATTTTATTATAAATAACAATGTTTTAATAACATATGTTATAGAGTTTATAGCTGTTTTAGTTGGTATAATTTTATATAAAAAATATCAACCTACTACAGCTATAGCTTTTATTCATATTTTATTTTTTATTTTTTTTGTAGAGCTTATAGGAAGTTATCCTAATTACTATAGTAAATTAGAGTTTTTAAATCCTTTGTATAACTCTGTATTTAGACAAAATTATTGGTGGTTTACCATTTTTTTTGATGTAATAATTGTTTTTCTATTCTCTAGATTATTTTTAAAAGTATTAAAAATTAGATTCCTTAATAGGATAGTAAATATTTCTTCTGTTATATTTATAGTGTTCTCAACTATATTTTTGTTTATTAATTATGAAAAAATTTTTTTTCAAGTCTTTCCATTCATTCAAATAGTGGGAAGTCTATTAATCATTGTAAGCACAATTAGTTATTTTATTGAATTGATTTTAAGTGATAAAATCCTCACCTTTTATAAAGATTTATATTTTTACGTAGCTGTTGCTTTATTTATGTGGTTGATAATTGTAACTCCTGTTTCATTTTATGATATTTATTCTAAAAATGGAGATTGGAATTTTATTTTACTTAAATGGCAAATTTATTTAATAGCCAATTTTTTAATGTATTCTACATTTGCAATTGGTCTAATAATAGCTAGACCAAAAACTTAATAAGTAATTTAATACTATGCTAAAGTATTTAACTACTCATTTTAATTTTGTTGTTTATTTTTTTGAAGTTTTAGCCATACTAACGGCTATATTTACCTTTAAAAAATTTAAAAACACAAAAACAAAGTTATTTATATATTACTTGTTTTATGTAGGCTTTGTAGAGCTTGGTGCAGCAGCAATTACTTATTTTAAATCAAATATTTTAATAGAATTTTTATTAAAAACAGGTATTAAAGTCATAGGATGGTTTAATATTTTTTGGTTGATTGGAAGTGTTATTTTTATAAGTATTTATTATTTAAACATCCTACAAGTAAGACTGTTTAAATTAATTTTAACTTGGTTAAGTATTAGTTTTACTATAACCTCAATAAGTTATTTACTTTTTAATTTATCAGATTTAAATACAGCACATCCTTATTTATATATATTTTTTGGAGCTGTAGTTATTTTTACATCATGCGTATTGTACTTTTTAGAATTATTGCAATTAGATAATTTAATAAAACTTACAGATCATTTTCCTTTTTATGCTTCTATAGCCTTATTTTTATGGTGGTTAGTAACATCTCCTTTATTTTTTTATGAAATATATAATAACGAATCTGATTGGGATTTTGTTAATTTAAAACGACGTGTATTTTTATTCGCTAATATTTTTATGTATACTTGCTTTGCTATTGGTCTAATTTTATCTAAACCACAACCAAAAAATGGATAATATTTTTCTTCTTTTAACTCAACAACCAGTTACTTCTACAGCTTCAGAGCGTTATTTGCTAATCTATATGATAGGTGTATTAATAGTAATTACCTCTTTAGTAATTTTATTTTTTATTGTTTTTCAAAAACGAAAAAACAAACTATTAATAGATAAGATAAAGCAACAACAAGCTTTTGAAAAAGAATTATCTAATGCTCAAACCGAAATCCAAGAACAAACCTTAAAAAATATTGGTTGGGAATTACACGATAACGTTGGGCAATTGCTAGCAGCAGCAAGCATGCAATTAAATATATTAAAAACTAAATTAGATGGAGAAGCTTTAGATAGTTTTAAAGACGCGTCTAATACAGTAAAAGAAAGTCTTAAAGAAGTAAGAATGCTTTCTAGATCGTTAAATAACGAGGTAGTTTTAAATATTGGTTTTGAACAATCTATCACAAACGAATTGAATAGATTGAAAAAAATGAAATTTGCTTCAGCTGAATTAAACGTAAAAGGTGAAGTTAAGCCTTTTAAAAACAAAAAACACGAGATTATAATTTTTAGAATTCTTCAAGAGTTTTTTTCCAATACAGTTAAATATTCTGAAGCTAAAAATCTAAGCGTTATTTTAGATTATCAAAACGATCAACTGCTAATCACAGCTAAAGATGACGGTAAAGGATTTGATATGTCTACCATAAATAAAGGTGCAGGATTATTAAATATGCAAAGTAGAGCCGAATTAATTAAAATGGATTACGAGCTTTTATCTCAACCAGGTAATGGTGTAACTTTAAAAATGATTTATTACTTCAACGATTAGTTTACAACCAATTCAATAATTGTTTTAAAGATTTTAATTTTCCTTTATAAGGCGCATAACGTAAGGTAATATCTAACCAATTTCCTTTTTTTACTACAGGTTTAATGTGACTAAATGTATTAAAAGTGTGTTTACCATGGTAGGCTCCAATACCACTATTGCCAACACCACCAAAAGGTAATCTGTGATTTGCAAAATGTATAATTGTATCATTAATACATCCGCCACCAAAAGAATATTGTTTGATTAATTGTTTTGCTTGCGCGGAATTTGTACTAAACACATACAAACTTAATGGCTTAGGATATGTGTTAATTATTGTATCTATCGTGTTAATGTTGTCATAAGCCAATACAGGTAAAATAGGACCAAAAATTTCATCTTCCATCACTTTGCTATCTAAACTTGGTTGATCAATAACCGTTGGAGAAATATAATAGTCCGTTAGGTCATGATTTCCACCAATTATGCAATTTTGGTCTACTAACATTTCGGTTAAACGATTAAAGTTTTTTTCGTTTATTATTCTAGCAAAATCTTTTGATGTTTTAGGTTTATTAGTAAATGCATTAGTAATTTCTTCTTTTAAAAAATTATAAAAATCATTTTTAATGCTTTGGTCTATTAAAATGTAATCTGGAGCAATACACGTCTGTCCTGCATTAACAAATTTTCCCCAAACTATTCGTTTTGCAGCTAATTTTAAATTAGCACTTTTATCGATAATACAAGGATTTTTACCTCCTAATTCTAATGTAATAGGCGTTAAATTAGGTGCAGCAGCTTTGGCAACAATTTTACCAACACCAACGCTGCCTGTAAAGAAAATATAATCCCAAACTTGATTTAAAAGTTGTGTTGAAGTGTCTACGCCACCTTCAATTACCGTTACAAATTCTGGAGGAAAAACATGTTTTATAATTTTTGAAAGTAGAGTAGACGTATTTGGTGTAAGTTCACTCGGTTTTAGTACAACGGTGTTTCCTGCTGCTACAGCTCCAATTAGCGGAGCTAATGCAAGTTGATACGGATAATTCCAAGGAGCGATAATTAACACCGTTCCGTAAGGTTCTTTATAAATAAAATCTGATGAAGGAAAATTTAATAAACTAGGAAAAACACGTTTTGGTTTTGCCCATTTATCAATGTGTTTTAAGGTGCGTTTTAAATCTTGTAAGACTATAGCAGTTTCTGTTATAATAGATTCAAATTCTGGTTTTTTAAAATCGTCATAAAGCGCTTTAACAATATGATCTTCTTGTTTAATTAATTCTGATTGAAGTTGTTTTAGCAATTGCTTTCTGTAGGCAATAGTTTTAGTTTTTCCGGTTTTAAAAAATTCTTTTTGAGAGTTTACAATAGCTTCAATCATGCCTTATTTCTTTTTAATAAAAATAAGAATTATTAAACTAAATACAGGCGTCCCAAACAGGATCTTTTGGTAATGGCGCTGTAATATCTAATTCTTCTTTAGAAACAGGATGAATAAATTTAATATTTCTGGCATGCAGACTTATACTAGCGTCTTTGTTACTTCTATCAAAACCATATTTTAAATCGCCTTTTATTGGGCAACCAATAGTAGATAATTGGGTACGTATTTGATGATGTCTACCAGTTTCTAAAGTGATTTCTAGCAAATAGAAATTATCTAGTTTTTTGATAATTTGATAGCTTAAAACAGCTTTTTTACTGTCTTTAACTTCAGTTGGATGTGCGTAAGATTTATTGTTTTTAGAATTCTTTTTTAACCAATGTACAAGTCTATCTGAATCTTTTTTAGGTTTATTTTTAACTAAAGCCCAATATGTTTTTGTAATATCTTTAGTCGCAAACATCTTGTTTAGTCTTGGTAATGCTTTGCTAGTTTTAGAAAAAATTACCAAACCAGAAGTAGGTCTGTCTAATCGATGAACTGTTCCTAAATAAACATTTCCTGGTTTGTTATATTTATCTTTTAAATACGACTTGACTACATCGCTTAATGGTTTATCACCAGTTTTATCTCCTTGTACAATATCTCCAGCACGTTTATTAACGACAATAATGTGATTGTCTTCGTGTAAGACTTGTAGGTTGTTTTTATTGGATAGATGTTTCGAATTTTGGATCACTAGATGGTTAGATTAATATTGCTCTTTATCACTAGGAAAGTCGACTGTTTTTACATCTTCAACATACTGCGATATAGCATTAGTCATATCATCAAAAAGATTCATGTAGCGACGTAAAAATCTTGGGTTAAACTCATGCGTCATACCAACCATATCGTGTAATACTAATACCTGACCATCAACGCCATTTCCAGCACCAATACCAATAACAGGAATAGAAACACTTTCTGCAACTTCTTTAGCTAATTTTGCAGGAATTTTTTCTAAAACAATAGCAAAACAACCAGCTTTTTCTAACATTAAAGCATCTTCTTTTAGTTTTTCGGCTTCAACTTCTTCTTTTGCTCTAACAGTATACGTCCCAAATTTATATATAGATTGAGGTATTAAACCTAAATGTCCCATTACAGGTATACCTGCATTTATAATACGTTTGATAGATTCCTTAACCTCTTTTCCTCCTTCTAGTTTAACAGCATGTCCGCCAGATTCTTTCATGATTCTAATAGCAGATCTTAAGGCTTCTTTCGGGTCACTTTGGTAAGTTCCGAAGGGTAAATCTACAACGACTAAAGCACGTTTTACAGCACGAATTACTGAAGATGCATGATAAATCATTTGGTCAAGTGTAATTGGTAACGTGGTTTCGTGACCAGCCATTACATTACTTGCCGAATCACCAACTAAAATAACGTCTACACCAGCACCATCTACGATAGTAGCCATAGTATAATCGTAAGCGGTAAGCATAGAAATTTTTTCGTTATTAGCCTTCATATCGACTAATGTTTTTACTGTAATTCTTTTATATTCTTTTTTTGCTGTAGACATAATCTTTTTTTTGATAGACTGTAAAAATACTAAAATAAAGGCGTTTTGCTAAATTTTTCTTTTCACTGAAAATCTTATATTTACGATAAATAGTTTTTAAGATGAAATCAATTATTTACGTTATTCTGCTATTAATTTCTGTTGAAACTTTTTCGCAAAGTGAAGCTGAAGTACAAAAAACTATTGAAACGTTTTTTGAAGGTTTTCATAAACAAGATTCTACACTATTAAATCAAGTGGTTTATAAAGATGTGACGTTACAAACAATTGCGACAAATAGAGAAGGAAAAACCATTTTACATACCGAAGATTATTCGAAATTTATAACTTCAATTTTATCAATTCCTAAAAATCAAAAATTTGAAGAAAAGTTATTAGGTTTTGATATTAAAATTGACGGAAATATGGCAAATGCTTGGACACCTTATCAGTTTTGGTTTAACGACCAGTTTAGTCATTGTGGCGTTAATTCATTTCAATTAATTAAAGTTGATAATGCTTGGAAAATCTTCTTTTTAGTTGATACGAGACGAAAAGATTGTACTATGGACTAGCATATTGAAAACACAGTTATAGAATAGGCATAACCATTTTTAAATTCTATGTAATATCCGCCATCATCATTTTGCCAAAAATATCGATTTGGATAATTGATATTTGTTCTAATATAGCTTGCGTATTTTTTTATAAAATTTAATTCTGAAATAGTGTGATCTATAATATTATTTTGGTTGATTTTAAATTTAAAGTTTTTAGATAATTGGATGTAATCTATATTGGCTAGGTTTTCTTCTTTGTTAACCGATAAGTTTATGTTATCATAAAAATAAAATAAGTTACTGTAATAAATACCGCACTCATCTTGCATATTTTTAACATCTTTAGGTTCTCCAAAAGTTTTAATAGCCTCACTTAATTTTACAAATTGATTTTTTACGCTTATTCCTTTAATAATAAAGTCTGCGTTTTTAATAAAATCTTCTATTTCTGAATCATTTTTTTTATTCAATTGACCCAAAGCATATTCTATAAAAAATTGACTGTTTTTAATTAGCTTTTCGTCTTTTATTTCTACAGCTAAATTATTTAGAATCTGATAAGCTTCTTTAAGGTGTGTTTGATTACTGTTCCATGATAGTTCTACAATTCGTTCAGCAATTTTAAGTCTATTTTTAAAATCTTGTTCTTGGATGTTGTTATACTTCTCTACTAAATTGTTATGTGTAGGTTTTTCTCCTAAAAATTGTCTTTGAACAAATCTACTATTCGTGATATTAACCCAACTTTTTGGATCTACAGGAAGATATTTTACTGGAACTGCTTGTCCGCAAGAAAGTTTTCCAACAATTTCTGAATCTAAACTAGGTTTATTTCTAATTCTTAAAGACGCAACAGTAATATAACTATGATAGTTACCAAAATTACTGTTTGCATTACTTATAGGATTATCTTTTAAGATATTAGATCTCTTGGAGCTAGTATATTTATCAGAAAGATTTTTAGTTAAAATGTAGCCTGTGTCTAAATTATCGGTTTTAATATTTGACCAACCATTGCCTAAAGATTCAATCAATACTACCGAAGCATTAGGTTTAAAATAACCTAATTTTTTTGAACTAGAATCGGCAGTTTTAAATAAGTAAGACTCGGTATTTAAATACTTGTTATTTTGTGCATTTACTTGAAAAAAAGCAATAACAACTGTAAAGATGATTAATTTAAATTTCATAATTTTAACAATCAGATAAACTTACTCTAACTGCTAATCCACCTTCGCTGGTTTCTTTATATTTAGTATGCATATCCTTAGCGGTTTCCCACATAGTATCTACTACTTTGTCTAGTGGTACTTTTACATTTTTAGGATCTGTATCTAAAGCTAATTCGGCAGCATTAATGGCTTTAATTGCGCCCATACTATTACGTTCTATACAAGGAATTTGTACTAATCCACCAATTGGATCACAGGTTAGACCTAAATGATGCTCCATTGCAATTTCTGCAGCAATCATCACTTGTTCTGGCGTACCACCAAGTAACTCGGTTAAAGCACCAGCAGCCATAGCAGAAGATACGCCAATTTCAGCTTGACATCCGCCCATTGCAGCACTAATAGTTGCACCTTTTTTAAAGATGCTACCAATTTCACTAGCTACTAAAAGAAAACGCTTAATGTCGCTAAAATCGCCATCATGATTTTCAATAACCATATAATACATTAGCACTGCAGGAATTACACCAGCACTTCCGTTAGTTGGTGCTGTTACTACACGACCTAAAGATGCATTAACTTCATTTACTGCTAAAGCAAAACAGCTAACCCATTTAAGGATTTGTCTAAATTTTACTTCACTTTCTCTTATACTTTCTAACCATTCTTGCGGTGTTGTGTAAGGCACTTCGATATTTAATCGTTTATGTGTATCGTAGGCACGTCTTCTTACATTTAATCCACCAGGAAGATTGCCTTCGGTATGACAACCAATAAACATGCATTCTAGCATGGTTTGCCAAATGCGATTTAATTCAAAATCAATTTCTTCGTCCGTACGAAGTGATTTTTCGTTTTCAAGAACAATTTCTGAGATACTAAGATTTTCTTTATGACAAAATTCAAGTAACTCGGTTGCTTTGTGAACAGGATAAGGAAATTCTTTTAGCAGTTCTACATTTTCTTCATGTACGGTTCGTTCTTCCTTTACTACAAATCCGCCACCAATAGAGTAGAAGGTAGACTCATGCGTTTCATTTTCCGCGAAAGCGGTAAACTTTATTCCATTAGCATGAAAAGGTAAAAACTCTCTATTAAAAATAATGTCTTTTTCTGGATTAAAAACTAAAACCTTTTCATTGTTTAAAACTATTTTATGTGTGTTAGAAATAGACGCAATCACTATATCTATGGTATCTGTAGGAATACGTTCTGGATCTGCACCACTTAAACCAAGCATGACTGCTAAGTCTGTAGCATGACCTTTACCTGTTAAAGATAAAGAACCATAAAGATCTACTTTTACTGAATTTATTTTATCAAAAAAATTATCGGCTTTAAGTTCATAAATCCAGCGTTCGGCAGCTCGCCAAGGACCTAAAGTATGAGAGCTTGAAGGACCTACGCCAATTTTAAGCATGTCAAAAACAGAAATACATTCCATAGTCTTACGAAAACGTTTTAGAGCAGCAAATATAGAATTTTTATGTCTCCTTCAATTGTTAAAACTTATAATATTTAAAACATGAAATATGACATCGTGTCAGTAAAAATGTCTTGGCATATTAATTGACTTAATGAGACCGAATTAAGTTTTTAAAACACAACAAAAAAAAATAAATTATATAAAATTATGAGTAAGATTATTGGAATCGATTTAGGAACAACTAACTCTTGCGTTTCTGTAATGGAAGGTAACGAACCAGTAGTTATCCCTAACGCAGAAGGTAAGCGTACTACACCTTCTGTTATCGCTTTTGTTGAAGGCGGAGAGATAAAAGTTGGTGATCCAGCAAAACGTCAAGCAGTAACAAACCCAACAAAAACGGTTTATTCTATTAAACGTTTTATGGGTAACAAATATTCTGAGTCTAAAAACGAAGCAGAACGTGTACCATATAAAGTAGTAAAAGGTGATAACGATACACCTCGTGTAGATATTGATGGTCGTTTATATACGCCACAAGAATTATCTGCAATGGTACTTCAAAAAATGAAAAAAACAGCTGAAGACTACTTAGGACAAGACGTAAGTGAAGCAGTAATTACTGTACCAGCTTACTTTAATGATAGTCAACGTCAAGCTACTAAAGAAGCAGGAGAAATTGCTGGTCTTAAAGTTAGACGTATCATTAACGAGCCTACAGCAGCAGCTTTAGCTTATGGATTAGATAAAAAAGGAACAGATCAAAAAATTGTAGTATTTGACTTTGGTGGTGGTACTCATGACGTATCTATATTAGAATTAGGAGATGGCGTTTTTGAAGTATTATCTACAGACGGAGATACACATTTAGGTGGTGATGATGTAGATGAAAAAATCATTAACTGGTTAGCAGACGAGTTTCAAGCTGAAGAAAACATGGACTTACGTAAAGACCCAATGTCTTTACAACGTTTAAAAGAAGCTTCAGAAAAAGCGAAGATAGAATTATCATCTTCTGAGCAAACTGAAATTAACTTACCATACATCACAGCTACAGCAAGCGGACCAAAACACTTAGTGCGTACATTAACACGTAGTAAATTTGAGCAATTAATAGACGATTTAGTAAAACGTACTATAGAGCCATGTGAGTCTGCATTAAAATCTGCAGGATTAAGTAAAAGTGACATTGATCAAATTATCTTAGTTGGTGGATCTACACGTATTCCAGCAGTACAAAAAGCAGTAGAAAGTTTCTTTGGTAAAGCGCCAAGTAAAGGTGTAAACCCAGACGAGGTTGTATCTTTAGGAGCAGCAATACAAGGTGGTGTATTAACAGGAGATGTAAAAGACGTATTATTATTAGACGTAACACCATTATCATTAGGTATCGAGACTATGGGTAATGTATTTACTAAGTTAATCGAAGCAAATACAACAATCCCAACAAAAAAATCTCAGATTTTCTCTACCGCAGCAGATAATCAGCCATCAGTAGAAATCCATGTATTACAAGGAGAACGTGCTATGGCGGCAGATAATAAAACGATTGGACGTTTCCATTTAGACGGAATTCCACCAGCACAAAGAGGTGTACCACAAATTGAGGTAACTTTTGATATTGATGCTAATGGTATTATTAAAGTATCTGCAACAGATAAGGCAACAGGAAAATCTCAAGATATTCGTATTGAAGCGTCTTCTGGTTTAACTGAAGACGAAATCCAAAAGATGAAAGCTGACGCTGAAGCAAATGCAGAAGCAGATAAAAAAGCAGCAGAAAGTGCTAAGAAGTTAAACGAAGCAGACTCTATGATTTTCCAAACGGAAAAGCAATTAAAAGAATTTGGTGATAAATTATCAGACGATAAGAAAAAGCCAATTGAAGATGCTTTAGAAGAACTTAAAAAAGCTTACGAAACAAAAGATTTAGCAGTAATCGAGCCAGCGTTAGAAAAAATTAACGAAGCTTGGAAAGTTGCTAGCGAAGAAATGTACAAAGCACAACAAGAAGCACAAGGAGCAGCTGGTGCTACTGACGCTGGTGCAGGCGCACAAGGTCAAGCAGCAGACTCTGGTAACGATGTTGAAGACGTAGACTTCGAAGAAGTAAAATAAGCTTGAAGTCTTTAGACGGAAAATAGAAGTAAAAAAAAGGTTGCCTATTTAGGCAGCCTTTTTTTAATGGAAAAAAATTTTACTTACTGAGAATTCAGGAATTTATCTAATAAAAACACAACCTTAATGGTTGTGTTTTTTTGTTTTAAATTTATTTTTTTAAATCCTATCCAACCTTTTTTAAATGTAAAGCGTTTATATAGATAGAGAGCAAAACTAATGACAAAAATAAGACCTATTAATCAAACCGATACTTTGCTTATTCGATTAGCTAAAAAAGCTAATAAGAAGGCGCAATTATCTATATACGACAAGTATTCTGCAAAGATGCTTGCGGTTTGTAGGCAATATATAAAGGATTTACATTTTGCAGAAGATGTTATGATAACAGCGTTTCATAAAGTGTTTTTAAATATAGAATCATATCAACCTTATGGTAGTTTTGAAGCATGGATAAGACAAATTATGGTTAGAGAATGTATTTCTTATTTAAGAATACAGAAAAACAAATTTAACGTTGTAGAGATTGAAGACAATCACTTTTTACATCATGAACAACAAGATTTTACAAATAAAGATAGAATACAATTAGCAATAGATAATTTACCAATAGGATGTAAAACAGTTTTTAATTTATATGCTATAGAAGGATATAAACACCAAGAAATAGCAGAAATGTTAAACATAAGTTTAGGGACATCTAAATCTCAGTTATCGCATGCAAGAAAACTGCTTCAAAGTCAGTTAGAAAAATTTAATACAAGCAATAATGGAACCGAATAATATAGATCAATTAATTAAACAACATCTAAAGGATAAAGAAGTTGTTCCTTCTATTCAAGCAAGAGAAAAACTAAGTGAGCTTATAGATACATCTAAGCAATCTAACCGTAAACAAATATGGTTTAGATTAAGTATTGCAGCTAGTTTAATTATAGGGTTATTTATATTTAAACAGTATGTTTTTAATCAAACAACTAGTATCAATCCAAAAGTAGATTCTCAAGATGTTATCATTGTAGATCAACAACCTAAACCTACTATTGATAAAGAATCAACGCCAAAAAATAACAACAATCAGAATAAAGAAAACACAAGTAAAACTGAAAAAGCTTCAATAACCAAAAACAAAGAAAAGTCTTCTAAGCACTCGCAAATCGCATATTCTAAAACTGAAACTAAACAGAATGAAACAATAAAGACAAAAACAGATAACAATATTGTACTTAATGATTTAGAATACGTTAAAATTGATGAGGATACTCTTTCAATTAAACCTAAAATAGACACACAAAATACTTCTATAAACACATACATTACACCTAATGCATTGCTAGCGTCTTTAGATGATAATCAAAATACAACTATAGAAGATACACTTAAGCTTAAACCAACAAACTCTAACTATGTAAATTCTGATAGATTACTTTTAAATACAGAGAAGCAACTGTTTTTTGATGAATCTAAAGGAACTCTGCAAAAAATTTCAAAACATTACAAATCAATTAAAACAGCTGTTGTAAACAGAAACAACAATTAATTAATTAACCTCTTAAAAACAATAACTATGTTAAAATATTCAATTTTAATAGTGGCATTCCTATGCGCTATTCAGATCAATTATGCACAAGAAACCAGTTTCGAAAAAAACGCACAAATCATTGCAAAACGCATAGATTCTATTACCAATACAGAAAAAATTCAACTAAAAAGTAAAATAAAAAAGATAGACAAACAACTAGAAAAAAATAAGATTACAGAAGAAGAAGCTAAAGCAAAAAAACAAGAGTTTGCTAGTTACCATGCGCAAAAAATTAACGAAGGTGTAGCTAAGCAAGAGCAACTAATGCAAACGCTAATTAAAAATAAAGTTAACGGAAATTTAGAGCCAGATCTAATTGAAGACAATAATCGTTACAAACTATTTAAGTCTTTTTCTGATGAAAACTATATTAAAGATTCATTAACTGGCGCTAGAATAGAAAAGCGATTTACAACTCAAATCGTTGCTGCGTTAGGTGCAAATTTCCCTAGCGAAAATGGTTATAAAAATCATCCTATTGGTGATGGAGAAGTTGGTTTTTCATTTAAATACCGTTTAAAAGAAACATCTACACTTTGGAATTTAAAATTTGGTATGTCTGTATTAGTTAAAGAGTATAAGCCAGAACAAGACAATTTCATTTTTGTGAAACAGAATGGACAAACCTTATTACAAGATTCTGGATTAGATTTAAAAGATGCAAAACTTACTTCAGGGTATTTTACATTACCAGTACATTTAGAATTAGATTTTTCTAAACCAGAATACGATAAAGATACCAATCAAACAGTGTTAAGATCACAACGCGGATTTAGACTTGGTATTGGAGGATATGTTGGCTTTAGATACTTTACACAACAACAAATAAGATATAATGACAACGGTAAGAAAGTAACTATTACTGAACGTGATAACTTTAACCAAAATAATTTTGTCTACGGACCAAGCGCATATATAGGTTATAGAGATGTTAGTATTTATGCAAGGTATGATGCACAATCTTTATTTAAAAACAATACTAATAATCTTAATAGTTTAGCATTAGGTTTAAGAATAGATTTAAATTAAAAGTTCATTTTTTGTTTTTTATTAATGTTAGTCAAAACGCAATTTTTATCAATTGCGTTTTTTTGTTTTTATAAACTACATTTGCACAAAACAATGCTAATGACTTTTTCTAATAAAATAAAAGCAAATTATCAACCCAAACGCCTTGCTGTAAAATTAAATGCAAAAGGAGAACAGTTTGTGGTAAAAGGTCATCCTTGGGGATTTTCTAACAGTATTGTTAAGATAAATGACGATGCTAAAACTGGAGATTTAGCTATCATTTTCAGTAAAAACAAAAACAAAGTCATAGCATTAGGTTTGTTTGATGCTAATTCGCCTATACGTATTAAAATCATTCATAATTCTCAAGACAAAGTTGAAGTCAACTCCGCTTTTTTTCATCATAAAATAGAAAAAGCATTTACATTAAGGCAACCGTTATTGCAAACCAATACTAATAGTTATCGCTTATTGTTTGGTGAAAATGATGGTTTCCCTGGGTTAATTGCAGATGTGTATGACAAAGTTTTGGTAGTTAAATTGTATTCTGAAATCTGGCTACCTTATATAGAAACC
The DNA here is from genome assembly GCF_014764305.1 of Mesoflavibacter profundi. Lineage (NCBI taxonomy): Bacteria > Pseudomonadati > Bacteroidota > Flavobacteriia > Flavobacteriales > Flavobacteriaceae > Mesoflavibacter > Mesoflavibacter profundi. The sequence continues at coordinate 2,966,916 of NZ_CP061703.1, read as the reverse complement.
ATTATTCCTAGTTTACAACAAATTTCTAAAGCAGAAACTGTAGTTGTTAGATTAAGCCGAAGTTTAGAAAATTCATCTAATCACCAATTAAAAGATGGCGATGTTGTTTATGGCGAATTACATAATGAAGTTGTAGAATTTGTTGAACACGACGTAAAATTTTCAGCTCACGTCATTAAAGGTCACAAAACAGGTTATTTTTTAGATCATCGTGCTAATAGAAAACAAGTAGGAGAGTGGAGTAAAAACAAAACCGTAATAGATGTGTTTAGTTATGCTGGCGGATTTTCGGTACATGCATTGTATAATGGCGCAAAAGAAGTAACCAGTTTAGATATAAGTAAACAAGCGCTGGAAGTTGCTGTTCAAAACGGAAAATTAAACGATTATACAGGAATACATAAAACCATTGCAGGTGATGCTTTTGAAGCACTTAAGCAACTTATTAAAGACAAGAAAACGTTTGACGTCGTTGTTATTGATCCGCCAAGTTTTGCAAAACAAGCGTCAGAGATTGATTTAGCAAAAAAGAAATACGCACAATTAGCCCAATTAGGAGAGCAACTTACTGCTAAAAAAGGACTATTAGTTTTAGCCTCATGTTCTTCTAGAGTTGTTCCTCAAGCGTTTTTCGATATTAATAAACAGGTTTTGCTAGATAGTAATAGATCGTTTAACCTAATTTTAAAAACAGGACATGACATTGATCATCCTGTAACCTTTCCAGAAGGAGAATACCTTAAATGTGGTTATTATAGATTTCAAAACTAAAAAGTGTTATGCATGCATAATATTTTTTGTATATTTATGCGATCAAATAAACTGATAAATATGCAAACTAAACTTACAGAGTTACTTAATATAAAACATCCTATTATTATGGCGCCAATGTTTTTGGTGTCTAACGTTGCAATGGTTAAAGAAGCAATGAATTCTGGTATTGCTGGATGTATACCAGCATTAAACTATCGTACTTTAGAGGAATTAAGAGCAGCAATTAAAGAACTTAAAGCTAGCAAGCCTGAAGGTGGTGCATTTGGTTTTAACTTAATTGTAAACAAATCAAACCCTAAAGCTAAAGCACAATTAGATGTCTTATGCGAAGAAGGTTGTGATTTTATTTTAACCTCTTTAGGTAATCCAAAAGAAACTATAGAACATGCTCACAAAGTCGGTATAAAAGTGTTTTGTGATATTACCGATTTACGTTTTGCTCAAAAAGTAGAAAGTTTAGGCGCAGATGCTGTTGTTGCAGTTAATAACCAAGCTGGTGGACATAGAGGAAATATCTCACCAGAAGAATTAATTTCAACTTTAAAAGATAATTTAAATATTCCTGTCATTTCTGCTGGTGGCGTTGGCTGTAAGGCAGATATTGATAAAATGTTAAGTTATGGTGCTGTTGGCGTATCTGTTGGAAGTCCGTTTATAGCCTCAGTAGAAGCTGGTGTCACAGATGAATATAAGCAAGCTTGCGTAGATTATGGTGCAAAAGATATAGTTATGACCGAACGTATTTCTGGGACACCATGTACAGTCATTAATACACCTTACGTTAAAAAGATTGGTACTAAAGCCACTTGGATAGAAAACCTGTTAAACAAGAATAAAAAATTGAAAAAATGGGTAAAAATGATTCGTTTTTCAATAGGAATGAAAGCTACCGAAAAAGCAGCTAAAAAAGCAACTTACAAAACGGTTTGGGTTGCAGGTCCAAGTATAGAACACACAAAAGAAATTTTGCCTGTAAAAGACATTATTGCAAATCTTGTCTAAGATGAAATACTTATGCTTAATCCTAGTCTTAATAGTCTCTTGTGCAAAAAAAGAGACTATAAAAACTGGTGATGTTATTTTTAGAGAACCAATAACAACTAGTCAACTTTCTGAAGCTATAAATGAAGTCACGCAAACCCAAAAAGTGACTAATTATACACATATGGGAATTTGTTTTATTGAAAACGATTCGGTAAAAGTGATACATTCCGATGCAGATTTAGGTGTTGTAATTCAATCGTTACAAGTGTTTTTACAACCAGAAGATTCTACAACGTATTTTGCAGATGTTTACCGTATAAATCAGCTTGAATCTGCTCAAGCTTCAAAAGCTATTAGTAATGCAAAAGCGTTGGTTGGTCAGCCATACAATACCACTTATGTTTTTGAAGATGAAGGTTATTATTGTTCAGAATTAGTCTACGAAGCCTTCAAAGATCATCAAGTGTTTCAATTAGAACCAATGACCTTTAAAGATCCTAAAACCAATCAATTTCACGAAGGTTGGATTAGTCATTATAAAGCATTAAATATCGAAATTCCCGAAGGTAAATTAGGTTGTAATCCTAACGGAATGGCTAATAACAAACACCTAACTTTAGTAGAAAGCTTTAGAAATTAGTTAATAAAATATTAATTTCTAAAATTGATTTTTTAAGGTTTTTTAAGTTTTGTACCTTGTATAAAACCAACTAAAACCCTTAATGAAACGAATTGTATATTTTTTTATATTTCTTCTAATAATAGCGTTAGGCTTGCTGTATTGGTCAACTTCGTCTACAGACCAAGTTTTTAAAAAGTCAGAATTAATCAATATTAAAAACATCAATTCGGTAGATTTTAAAACTAAAGATTCTGTGTTAGTTGCAGCAAGCGATTTGTATCAAGCAGATGAGGTTAAAAAACTAATGCAAGGCGAGCAATATCGTAAAGCTTGGTCAACACCTGTAAAAGTACCAGTTATGTATTTAGATACATTATTTGGTGGCGTTTCTATAGAAAAAGAAGGTGGCGGAAAACAAACCCATTCTTTAAAATTAAAAACTAAAAATAATATCGAATTAACGCTGCGTAGCGTTAATAAAGATCCAGAAGTTTTAATTCCGGAATTTGCAAAAACTTTAGGGTTAGAAAATATTGTGGTAGATGGTATTTCGGCACAACATCCTTACGCAGCTATTTTGGTGGCAAAATTGGCAGAACACGCTAAAGTACATCACACAAATCCTAAATTAGTTTTTGTACCAAAACAGAAAACACTAGATAATTATAATTTTAAATACGGAAATCGGTTATTTCTTTTAGAATATGAAACTGAAAGCAAAACTAACTGGACAAAAGAAAATAATGTCGTTGAAATTTTAGATACAGAAGATTTACAAGAGTTAAAATTAGAACAAAAAGAGCAACTTACTGTAGATAAAAAAGCATTGATTCGCGTCCGACTTTTTGATTTATTAATTGGCGATTGGGACAGACATACTAAACAATGGGGCTGGATTGTAAAACAAGAAAATGAAGTGCTAAAAGCGATACCAATTGCAGGAGATAGAGATAACGCATTTTTTTGTGTAGATGGTGTTTTACCAACCATACTTTCTGATAAAAATGTAGTTCCAGAATTAAGACCATTTAAATCAGAAATAGATTTTATGCCAGGTTTAGTTTATCCTTTTGATCAATATTTTCTTATAAATACTTCAGAAAAATTATTTATCGAGCAAGCAAAACAGCTTCAGCAATTATTAACCGATGAGGTTTTAGAACAATCGTTGTCTGTTTGGCCAAAACAAATAGCAGAAATAGATGGAGAAGAAATTATCTCGAAAATAATATCAAGACGTAACCATTTAATAGAATATGCCAAGCAATTTAAAGCCGAAATTGATAAAAAAGGTATAGTAAATCAGCCATTAAAAGGCTCGGAAGACATTAACTTGCCTGAAAAATTATTACAGTGTTTTGAGTGTAATAATTAAAATTCTTCTAAAATAGTTAGTAAATTTACAGCTCAAAATTATAACAATGCAATACACAAAAGAAGAAGTGCTAGCACAAGCCAATAAAGCTAGTAAAAATACATTAATGGAAACTTTAGAAATAGAAATGGTAGATTTTGGACCAGATTTTTTAGTTGCCAGAATGCCGGTTACTTCAAAGGTACATCAACCAGATGGTGTGTTACATGGTGGCGCAACAGCAGCGTTGGCAGAAAGTGTAGGTAGTTTTGCATCGGTTATTTTTACAGACTCTAATTTAATGGTTAGAGGCTTAGAAATTACTGCAAATCACGTGAAAAGTATTAGAGAAGGATTTGTGTTTGCAAAAGCAACATTTTTGCACAAAGGTCGTACAACGCAATTGTTGGATATTAGAGTTACGGATCAAGATGAAAACTTAATTTCTATCTGTAAATTATCAACTATTTCTTTACCAAAAAAGAAGTAATTAATGCAGCAATCGTTTTTCAATCAATTACAAAATCGTTTAGTAAATCAGTTACCATTCGTAGCGTATCGTAAGCCAAATGAAATAAATATAACTGCTATTTTACAGAAGAATGACGCTGTAAATTATTGTCAAGATTTTACTAATTCTGGTTTTGTGTTTTCACCTTTTGAAGATATTGAAAACGCCATTATTTTTCCTTTAAATGAAAGTGAAATTATTGAATTTAAAGATGAAATAATTTTAGATGAAACGGAACATTTTCAGCCCAATTTCAATCTAGTTAATAGAGAAGAAGCAAAGCAATTTCATATTAATTTAGTTGAAAATGCTGTAAAAGCAATTAAAAACGAAAGTTTTAAAAAAGTAGTCGCTTCCAGAGTAGAGCAATCGTCATTTAATGGTTCAGAAACTATTTCACTATTTAAAAGATTGCTAAATAACTACAAAACCGCTATGGTCTATTGTTGGTACCATCCAAAAGTAGGTTTGTGGTTAGGCGCAACACCAGAGACGTTATTAAAAATTGAAGGTAACCGTTTGCAAACAATGTCCTTAGCAGGTACGCAACCGTATGTAAATACAACAGATGTTACTTGGCAAAATAAAGAAATTGAAGAGCAACAATTTGTGACCGATTTTATTGTAGATAGCCTTAAACCATTGGTAAATAGAGTAAGTACTACAAAACGACAAACGATTAAAGCTGGTCAGTTACTACACTTACAAACAAAGATTTCGGCAGTTATTGATAAAGCTAATTTCAACTTTAAAAATGTTTTAAAAGCGTTACATCCAACGCCAGCAGTTTGCGGATTACCAAAAGCGCCAGCAAAAGATTTCATTTTAAAAAATGAAAATTATAATCGTGAGTTTTATACCGGTTTTTTAGGCGAACTTAATTTTACGCAAACAAAATCAAGAAATACCAACCGTAAAAATGTAGAAAACAACGCTTATCAAAGCATTAAAACCGTCACTAATTTATTTGTCAATTTACGTTGTCTTCAAATAAAAAATAATCAAGCATTAATCTACGTTGGTGGCGGAATTACAAAAGATTCTAATCCAGAAAAAGAATGGGAAGAAACCGTTGCAAAAAGCTTAACGACTAAAAGCTTACTTTAGGCAAGATTTCTTTTAAAATCAAATTCATTTAGACTTAAAAATTGCGTATTTTTGTAAGTAGAATGAAGTACCCAAAAATTCCTTTAGCACAGACCGTTGTTCAGCTTTGTAAAGCTAAACAGATTCAACATATTATTTTATCACCAGGTAGTCGTAATGCGCCGTTAACTATAGGTTTTACGCATGACGATTATTTTAAATGCTACAGCATTGTAGACGAGCGTTGTGCGGCATTTTTTGCTCTTGGTATTGCACAACAAATAAAAGCACCAGTTGCAGTTGTTTGTACGTCTGGTAGTGCTTTGTTAAATTATTATCCAGCAATTTCAGAAGCGTTTTACAGTCATATTCCTTTAGTAGTTTTAAGTGCAGATCGACCTAAATATTTGGTTGGTATTGGTGATGGACAAACTATAAATCAAAAAGACGTATTTAAAAATCACATTCAATATTCGGCCAACTTAAAATTAGATTTAGACGAAAAAAAATCTAATACACAAGAGGATTTGCCAATCATGAAAAGTATTGAAAATAGGATAGAAAACTTTTTAGGATTACAGCAAAGTATTCAAGACTATAATGAGTTGGAGATTAATAAAGCCATTAATATTGCTTTAGAAAATGAAGGTCCAGTACATATTAATATTCCGTTTGACGAGCCACTTTATGAAAGAGTAGATGCGCTTACAGTTACTCCAAAAGTGATACAACCTAATGTTGAAAATGTAGTTGAAACCGATTATCAGTCTTTTGCTAATATTTGGAATTCGTCTAAAAGAAAACTGGTTCTTGTTGGTGTTTTAAGCCCAAATTCTATAGAGCAAAAATATATCAATCAATTAGCCGAAGATGATAGTGTTTTAATAATGACAGAAACCACGTCAAATCTTCATCACCCAAAAATAATTTCTAGTATTGATAAATTAATTGCTGCACTAAATACAGAAGAATTTGAATTACTAAAACCAGAAATTGTTTTAACATTTGGCGGTTTAATTGTATCTAAAAAAATAAAACGATTTTTAAGAGATTATAGCCCAAAACACCATTGGCATGTTGCAAAAAACGGAGCAAATAACACGTTTTTTGTATTAAACAAGGTTTTTAAACAATCTGAAAATTCATTTTTAAGTTCGTTTTTACCACTAACAATAGCTTCTAAAAGCGATTATCAACCGTTTTGGTTAAACCAATTTAAAATTAGACAAGACAAGCATAAAATCTACTTAGATACGATAAGTTTTTCAGATTTAAAGGCGTTTGATAGCATTTTAAGCGCGATACCAAATCAGTATCAATTACAAGTTAGTAATAGCTCTACGATAAGATATTTGCAATTATTTGATGTAAATCCAACCTTAGACGTTTTTTGTAATCGCGGTACAAGTGGTATAGATGGAAGCACAAGTACAGCAATTGGTGCTGCAGTAGGACATACAAAACCAACGCTATTTATTACAGGCGATTTATCTTTCTTTTATGATAGTAATGCTTTGTGGAATAATTACACGCCTAAAAATTTTAGAATTATTGTAATTAATAATGAAGGTGGCGGAATTTTCAGAATTCTTCCAGGACACAAAAACACTCCTAATTTTGATTATTATTTTGAAACTAAACACCATTTAACAGCAGAACATCTTTGTAAAATGTATAGTTTTAAATATGCTAAAGCAACAACAGAAGAAGACTTAAAAACACAGTTACAAGACTTTTTTAAAGATGATAATGCACCAAAGCTATTAGAAATTTTTACGCCTTCAAAGCTTAATGATGAAGTATTATTACAATATTTTCCGTTTGTAAAATAACTTAATCGATAAAAATTGTTTTTAATCGTATTAATTGGATTAATTCTTTATACGAATTAAACTTTTTTAAAAAAATTGTACCTTTAAATAGCTTAAACAAAACATTAATCTTAAAATTATTATTATGAGTAAACGCGATGAGTTAATCACTAAATACGCTGCAGATTTAAAGGACAAATGTGGTGTTAATCCAGATATGGATTTATTAACAAAAGTAACAATTGGTTGTGGTCCTTCAATTTATAATAAAGATGCTGCTACGGTTTCTAGTTCTGACGATAAAGAATTAGCAACGGTTAAAAATAATTTTTTAATTAAAAAATTAGGATTAGCAGATAGTGCAGATTTAGATAAAGCAATAGATTCTGTAATGGAAACTTACGGTAAATCAAATAAAAATAAATACAGAGCAGTAGTATATTACTTATTAACTAAACACTTTAAAAAAGAGTCTGTTTACTAGTAGATAAAAATATATATAAAAAAAGCGTTACAATAGAGTAACGCTTTTTTTATATGCTTACATTTGCAGCATGATACAATTAGGAGAATACAATACTTTAGAAATTTTAAGAGACACAGAACCTGGATTATTTTTAGGAGATAATGAAGGTAATGAAGTGCTTTTACCTAACCGTTATGTGCCTGCACAATTTAATATTGGTGACCAAATTGAGGTGTTTGTGTATTTAGATAATGAAGAACGAATTATCGCCACAACAACAACACCATTTATTAAAAACGGTGAATTTGCAATGTTACGTTGTAACGAAGTTTCTAAATATGGCGCTTTTCTGGATTTTGGTTTAGTAAAAGAATTATTTTGTCCATTTAAAGAGCAAGCTTTTCCTATGAAAAAAGGAGGTTGGTATCTAGTAAGATGTTACATAGATGAAAAAACCGAAAGGTTAGTTGCCTCAAGTAAAACAAATAGATTTTTAGATAACACAACCTTAACTGTAGAACAGTTTGAAGAAGTAGATTTAATAGCTTCTCATCCTAGTGATATAGGAATGAATGTAATTGTAAACGGAAAACATTTAGGCTTAATCTATAATGATAATATTTTCCAAGATATAAGCGTAGGTGATAAGCTAAAAGGTATTGTTAAAAAAATACGTCCAGGAAATAAGTTAGATATTGCATTAGGTCAAATAGGATACAGAAATATAGAACCAAATGCTAAAAAAATCTTAGAAGAATTAGAAGATAATTCAGGGTTTTTAGCTCTAAACGATAAATCTGATCCAGAAGTAATTAAAGATATATTGCAAATGAGTAAGAAAAGCTTCAAAAAAGCAATAGGAACACTTTATAAGCAAAAAACAATTTTAATTAAAGAAGACGGTATATATCTTAAGAAGCAATAGTTTTTTTATTGCAACAATCATTATGGGTTTTGCACCAATTTATAGCATCGTATAAACTGTCAAACCTTTTAATATCAACTTTAGAGAATAGCTTTTCCATCAAAGCATTAAACCAACTATTTTCGCTTTTAGTGACTACTGCATAACCGTTTAGTCTAAAATTATTACGATAAAATTTTAACCAATCAGATGGCTTAACAGAGTATTTATTTACTCTATTAGATATATAACACAAGTTGTAATCATCACCGTAAAATTCTATTGCGGCATCAATTGCATTTTTTGCTTCTTCCCAAGTATATGTTATACCTTCATTTAATTCGGATATAACAATGCCATCTAAAAAGTAAAAAATACCTTGATCTGTAATATGAACATCTAATATTTGGTCTGCTAAGTTAGAATCTGCTATTCTCATTAAAATTAAAAAACAACTAATTTAAGAAGCTTTAGTTTTATGTTGCTCTAAACTGTCTAAAATAGTTTTAGAAAAACTAATAGCTTTACTTAAAGTATTAAAAACATTTACATTTGTATCGCAAAAATAACGTTCTAAAAGTAAATTAGCCCAACTACTTTGACTACTTGTTACAATAGAAAAAGAAACCACATTGCTTTTCTTTAAACTGTAAATTTTTAACCAATCTGTTGGTCTTACAGAGTAAGGATTAATCCTGTTAGAAATGTAAGCAAGGTTTGTTTTTTCTCCATACATTTTTTTTGCTTTTTCTATAACCTCTAAACTTTTTTGGTAGGTTAATGTTGCACCATGATCGATTTCTCCTATCACAATACGATCTAAGAAATAAAATTTACCAATTTCTGTAGTAAAAATTTCTCTTACTTGGTTTTGATTTGGGTTTTCCATAAGAAGATAATTTAGTTGATTATTAAATTTAATAAAAATTAAATAACATACTAATAACTAAATAGTTAAAATTTTAAATAAAAAAAGCTAATATGTTATTATTCATAACATGATTAGCTTTTTTAGAATAACTAATTACTACTTAGGGAATTTATTTTTATTAGAAACTTTCAATTCTTTTTTAGAGAATTTATAAGCTTCTGTTATTGTTTTAAAATCTAAATACGGAATTTTACAAAATTGTTTTTCAAAAGCTAATCCTTTATATGTAAACTGGTTGTAATAGACTGTTACAAATGCTTTCATATTAGGAAAAGTATTGCAAAACTTTTCAAAATCCATAATATTTACAGAGAACTGATTAACTCTATTTGATATATATATAAATGGTTTACCATCAAATTTCTCTGTAATTAAATCTTTATAGTCTAATGCTTCGTTATAATTAACGTGCTTACCTTCATTAATTTCGCTAATTAATATATTTTCAAAAAAAAATATATTTCCTAAACCTAGTTGGTAGCTAGATTTCACCTTTTGGCTATATGCGGAATTCAATAATGTCATATTTGACTAAAAGATTAATAACTAGACAAAGGTATACTTAGTCCCAATCTTTTCATTTTCTGTAACTTAACTTTGAATGGTTAATCGATAAAATACATTTTTTATCGATTATAAATGTTTTATGTAAGAAAACACTTAATTTTATAATATTGAAAATCAATGCTTTATAATTAATGTGTTTCAATTTTTAAATTCAAATTAAACGTGTCTTTACATCTAAAGTAATTGTATATACAGTTATTGTTTTAAAATTATTTAAAAACAGTTTTATTACTTATTTTTATACTCTAAATAGAATTTATAAAACAATGAGTGAAATTAATTGGGTTACAGCCAAAGAATATCAAGACATAACTTATAAAAAATGTGATGGTGTAGCACGTATTGCATTTAATAGACCAGACGTACGTAATGCGTTTAGACCACAAACAACTAAAGAACTATATGATGCATTTTACGATGCAAATGAAGATACATCTATTGGTGTAGTTTTACTATCTGCAGAAGGACCATCATCTAAAGATGGGATTTATAGTTTTTGTTCTGGTGGCGATCAAAAAGCAAGAGGACATCAAGGTTACGTAGGAGAAGATGGTTATCACAGACTAAACATTTTAGAAGTACAACGATTAATTAGGTTTATGCCTAAAGCTGTAATCGCAGTTGTTCCTGGTTGGGCAGTTGGTGGCGGACACAGTTTACACGTAGTTTGTGATCTTACTTTAGCAAGTAAAGAACATGCTATTTTTAAACAAACCGATGCCGATGTGACAAGCTTTGATGGTGGATATGGATCTGCTTACCTTGCTAAAATGGTAGGACAGAAAAAGGCTCGCGAGATTTTCTTTTTAGGTAGAAATTACTCGGCTCAAGAGGCTTACGAAATGGGTATGGTAAACGCAGTAATACCTCATGCAGATTTAGAAGATACTGCTTACGAATGGGCTCAAGAAATTTTAGCTAAATCGCCAACATCTATTAAAATGTTAAAGTTTGCGATGAACTTAACAGACGATGGTATGGTAGGACAACAAGTTTTTGCTGGTGAAGCCACACGTTTAGCTTATATGACAGACGAGGCTAAAGAAGGTAGAGATGCGTTTTTAGAAAAACGTAAGCCTAATTTCCCTAAAAAATGGATTCCTTAAAATGAAAAACTTAAAATATTGGATTTCGGCAATGCGCTTACGCACATTGCCATTATCTATTTCTGGAATTATATTAGCTTCTTGTTTTGCCGAATACAATGGGTTTTTTGATATAAAAATTTTTGTTTTTGCAATATTAACAACGCTTAGCTATCAAATTCTATCAAATCTTGCAAACGATTATGGTGATGGCGTAAAAGGTACAGATAATGAAGAACGCATTGGACCAAAACGTGCCATACAATCTGGTAATATTACCGAAGACCAAATGTTTAAAGCCATACGTTTTAATATTTTAATAAGTATCGTATTAACTGTTGGGTTAATTTTTTACGCTTTTGGATCTAAACATTTCTTCTTAGCTATCCTATTTTTTATTCTTGGTGGACTTGCTGTTGGAGCAGCGATAAAATATACCGTTGGCCAATCTGCTTATGGTTATAAAGGACAAGGTGATATTTTTGTTTTTTTGTTTTTTGGGCTTGTAAGTGTTATAGGATGTTATGTTTTATACGCAAAACGTATAGATCATCTAGTAGTTTTACCAGCAATTAGCGTAGGATTACTAAGTACTGCTGTTCTAAACCTTAATAATATGCGTGATATTAATTCAGATTTAAAATCTAATAAAATGACGTTAGCTGTTAAGTTAGGAGCTAGTAAAGCAAAACGGTATCATTATACAATTATACTACTAGCAATGTTTATTGCTGTAGTATTTGCTATTTTATATTTTACAGGTAGTTTTTATAATTTACTGTTTTTAATAGCTTTTATTCCTTTAGGTTTACATTTAAAAAGAATAAAAACTATTACTAACCCAAAAGATTATGATCCCGAACTTAAAAAAGTAGCATTATCTACTGTTTTGTTTTGTATCCTTTTAGGAATTGGATATTTATTTTAAATTATCTAACGTCACTTTTTAGAATAAATTTATGAAGTAGCTTAGGGAAGAATCGTTTTAAATAGACGCCTAAAATTTCTTTTTTACCAATATAAACTTCAAACTTTTCCTTTTGTATGGCATTTACCATACGCTTACAAAATTGGGTTATAGTTAAACCGTTTTCTGTAGCTTGATCTTGTTTGTTTTGTAAACTACCATCACCTATTAATGCATTTTTAGCAATGTTTGTATTTACAAAACCTGGACATACTATGGTCACTTTAATATTGTCTTTCTGATGTTCCATACGTAACGCATCAAAAAAACCATGTAAAGCGTGTTTTGCGCCACAATAACCTGATCTGTAAGGCGAACTAAATTTTCCCATTAGACTGGTAACCACAACAAAATGGCCATTTTTATTTTTGATAAAATGTGGCAATAAGGCTTTACTTAAAGCAACAGTACCTAGATAATCAACGTCCATCAATTTTTTATCTACACTAATATCTGTATCTACAATTAATGATCGTTGACTAATACCGCCATTATTTATTAAAATATCAATATTTCCAAAGTAGTTAATTGCGGTTTTAACAACCGTTTTCAGGTTATCAATTTCGGCTAAATCAAAAGGAATAACTGCTATATTTTCAGGTGTTTTACTGGCTTGTTTTATGGCTTCTAATTTGTCATTATTTCTTGCAGAAATAATTAATTTACAATTCATTTTAGAGAAATGCTCAACTAAACCTTTTCCAATTCCGCTAGAAGCACCAGTAACCCAAATTACCTTATTGTTAAACGTCATGTTGTTTATTTTTTAACCATTGCTGTCTTAAATCGTCACTTAATATACTTGTACCATCGTGTTTCCAACCTGGTGGTTTTATTAAATAATTAAGTCTATTTTTTATTGAAATTTTTTGTCTAAAAGCATCTTTAAACATTAAATACCATTCTAAAAAAGCAACTTTTACCGGATTAAAGGTTGAAATATTACTAACAAGACCATACACAACTTTCTCGTCCTCTAATTCTTCTTGAAAAGTACCAAAAAGTTTATCCCAAATGATTAAAATACCAGCATGATTTCTATCTAAATAAATAGGATTACTTCCATGATGTACGCGATGATGTGATGGCGTATTAAAAATTGCTTCAAACCATTTGGGCATTTTATGTATAGCTTCTGTATGGATCCAAAATTGGTATAACAAACTTATAGACATTTGTAATAAAATCATTCCAGGATGAAAACCAATTAAAGGTAACCAAAGCCAAAAAATAAATGTGTAAAATCCGCCAGACCAAGTTTGTCTTAAAGCTGTACTTAAATTATACTTTTGTGAAGAATGGTGAACTACATGTGAAGCCCAAAATAACCGACATTCATGTGATACACGATGAAACCAATAATAACTAAAATCGTCTGCAAAAAAGATTAAAATAAAACTCCACCAACTTATAGGTATTGTAAATAACCTAAAATTATCATAAATAAAATAAAACGCAGCAATCACAACTGCTTTACTAAAAAAACCAAGTAAAACATTTCCAATGCCCATACTTAGTGATGTTACTGAGTCTCTTGTGTTGTAAGATTTAATATTAAATTTTATGGTATAGATAATTTCTACAACCATAGATACTATAAAAAAAGGGATTGCATATAGTATAATGTTAGGAAATTCCTGCATTTTATTTAGAGTTAGTTATGCTATAAAAATACAAAAAATATTGCCTATTTTTGATTATTACAATGAAAGCAAATTACTACAAACACATTTTAAACTTTAAAGTACCAAGTGGTACTTCTAGAGGTATTTTAAAAACCAAAGAAACTTGGTATATCACGATAACTAAGGATGATAAAAAAGGAATTGGAGAATGTGGTATTTTAAGAGGTTTAAGCGCAGACGATAGACCAGATTACGAGACGCAATTAAAATACACGTGTCAAAATATAGAAAAAGGCTTAGACGTACTTTATAAAGAAAATGAAGAATTTCCAAGCATTCAAATAGGATTAGAAATGGCTTTTAAAAGTTTAGAAGCAAATGATCCTTTTATCCTGTTTCCATCAAATTTTACAAATGGTAATGATGCAATCCCAATTAATGGATTAATTTGGATGGGTGATAAAGCCTTTATGAATCGGCAAATTAAACAAAAAATAGCTGATGGTTTTGATTGTATAAAAATGAAAATTGGCGCAATAGATTTTCAAACTGAACTAGATATTTTAAAAGGCATCAGGCAAAATTTTAGCGAAAGCGATATAGAAATTAGAGTAGATGCAAATGGTGCTTTTAGTACAGATTCTGCTTTAGAAAAACTAAAACGATTATCAGATTTTCAATTACATTCTATTGAGCAACCAATACAACCGAAGCAATGGGAAGACATGGCAAAACTTTGTGAAAATACGCCACTTCCAATTGCTTTAGATGAAGAATTAATTGGTGTTTTTAATGATGAAACAAAGCAAATACTATTAAACACTATAAATCCACAATACATAATCCTAAAGCCAAGTTTTATTGGCGGTTTTAAAGGTAGTGATACATGGATTTCTCTTGCTGAAAAACAAAATATTGGTTGGTGGATTACTAGTGCTTTAGAAAGTAATGTTGGACTAAATGGTATAGCACAATATACGTATTTAAAGCAAAATCCGATGCCACAAGGACTTGGAACAGGAAGTTTATTTACAAATAATATTACTGCACCTTTACAAGTAAAAAATGGTACATTGCAATACAATACTAACTTAAACTGGAAATTTATTTTTTAATTATGAATTATATACAACAAGCTTTTAAAGGACAACACCAATGGTGGCATTACTTAATTGGATTTGTAATCATATTAATAGCATGGCAATTTATAGGTAGTTTACCACTACTTATTGCATTAATCATGGCAATGATGAAGTCAGGAAATGGACTTCAAAATATGCCTTCAGAAATAAGTGAATTAACCAATCTTTTAGGACAAAACACGTTTTTAACGTTAATGTTAGTTTCCTTTTTAATAGGATTAATAGGTTTGTTTTTTGTGATTAAAGTAATTCATAAACAAACCATTTTATCCTTAACAACAGCAAGAGATAAAATAGATTGGAAACGTATTTGGTTTGCATTTTTCTTTTGGGGAATTATTTCTAGCGCAATGGTTGTGTTAGATTATTATTTACAACCAGAAGGCTATGTTTGGAATTTTGATTTACAAAAATTCTTGATTTTAGCAGTAATAGCAATAGTTTTATTACCATTTCAAACCAGTTTTGAAGAATATTTATTTAGAGGTTATTTAATGCAAGGAATTGGTGTAATTAGTATTAACAAAAAGTTTCCTCTATATTTTATAATTTTTACTGTTTCAATAATACTTTATTTTGTTTTAGATAATACTATAAGCTTTAGATGGTATTTTAAATTACTATATTTATTACTAACATTATTTTTAATTATTTTTTCTAATTCTAATGAAAGTTATTTAGAATCAAAAACATATAAAATGATTCATGAAAACATAGCTAGAAGATGGTTACCACTTGTAATTACTTCAGTAATTTTTGGTGTTATGCACATTGCAAATCCAGAAGTTGAGAAATTGGGCTATGTAATCATGGTATATTATATAGGTACAGGTTTTTTCTTAGGCATTATTACATTAATGGACGAAGGTATGGAACTTGCACTTGGTTTTCACGCAGCAAATAACTTGTTTACAGCATTGCTAGTAACTGCGGATTGGACAGCTTTACAAACAGATTCGGTTTTAAAAGATATTTCAGATCCAAGTGTTATGGGAATTGGCGAAATATTTGTCCCTGTTTTTATTGTATTTCCTATTCTAATTTTCATTTTTACTAAAATGTATGGTTGGAACAATTGGAAAGAAAAATTATTTGGAGATGTAAGTAATCCTATAGCTAATCAAATGCATGAATTAAGTGATGATACCAACGTTTAATAACATTCACAATCGTTTTAAATTAAACGGTACGCATTATAATTTTGAGGATTTAAAAGAAGTTGCTTACAGTTTAGTTAAAGAAGGTCAACCTTTTGAAAAAGAAATAGGCCAATTCCTTCTAGATTGGCAAGATCAAAATGATTTTATCATTGTTAAAACTTCAGGTAGTACAGGTCAGCCAAAAGCGATTAAAATCAACAAACAAGCAATGGTACATTCTGCTATTGCAACAGGAGATTTTTTTAGTTTAGAACCAGGTAACACAGCGTTATTGTGTCTTCCTGCAAATTACATAGCAGGAAAAATGATGCTAGTCCGTGCGCTAATTTTAGGTTTAGAAATTGAAGTTATAGAACCAAAAACAAATCCAATTTTTGATAACGAAGTACACTACGATTTTTGTGCAATGATACCTATTCAAGTACAAAAAGCCATACAAAGATTAGATCATATTAACACGTTAATAATTGGTGGCGCTTCGGTAAATTATCAATTAAAAGAAAAGCTTCAAAATTTAAAAGTGAATGCTTATGAAACTTATGGTATGACCGAAACCATAACGCATATTGCAGTAAAAAAGCTAAATAACTTCAATGCAGATAACGATTGTAGTACAGTTGAAACGTCTTATTTTGAGACCTTACCAAACATCAAAATTTCACAAAATAAATCCCAATGTTTAGTCATTGATGCGCCAAATATTTTAGAGGAAACCATAGAAACAAACGATGTTGTAAAATTACATTCTGCAACTACTTTTGAATGGTTAGGACGTAAAGATAATGTGATTAATTCTGGTGGCGTTAAATTGTTTCCGGAACAAATTGAAACTAAATTACATTCTCAAATAGCTTCACGTTTTTTTATTTCAAAAGAAAACAATGATAAGTTTGGAGAGCAAGTGATACTTGTTGTAGAAGATAAAGATTTCAACTTAAAACCTTCAGATTTAAAAGGGTTATCTAAGTTAGAAGAACCTAAAAATATCTACACTATAGATAAATTTATAGAAACATCTTCAGGAAAAGTAAACAGAGGTAAAACATTACAACTATTTCAAAAGTAGACTTCACTCAACAAAAAACACACTTTACTCAATACTAGTTTTATACATTTTGGTTTGGTTATAGTTTAGTTATAAATTCTAAACCATCATATTATGAAACTATTTTTAAAAACAATATTTGTACTATTTGCAATGGTACAAATGCATGCACAAGAACAAACAATAAGCGGTGTTGTCTCAGATGAGAATGGGTTACCATTACCATCTGCAACCGTATTAGTAAAAGGAACAAAAAACGGTACTCAAACCGATTTTGATGGAAAATACACTATCAAAGCACAACTAGGAGACATTTTAGTTTTTAGTTATGTAGGCTATGCAACAAAAGCAGTTACAGTTGGTGCAACTAATAAAATTAATGTGAGTTTAGTGCCAGATAATAATTTAGATGAAGTTGTTGTAATTGGTTATGGTACAACTAGACATCGTGTAAAAAAAGAAAGAATTAAAAATGCTAGTCAATTAATTAGTAACAAACAGCAAGAATCTTCAAATGTCACTCAAGCTTTAAGTGGACAAGTTGCAGGTGTAGCTGTAATAAATTCTACTGGACAGCCTGGTAATACAGCTAATATTAGAATTAGAGGTTATAATTCAATTAATAATAACGAACCTTTATACATAATTGACGGAAAAATTTCTAGTAAAGAGGAATTAAATGCTATTAAAGCGAGAAAAGTATCAGAAGTCAAAGTTGCTAAAACTTTTGTTGGTCAAACACTTTATGGAGACAAAGGAAAATATGGAGTAGTTTTCGTAAAAACTAAGAATAGCAATTATATTCTACCAGATTTAGAGAGTATTGAAAACGAATCCTACACAAAAATTCACGAAAACAAGTTTAAAACTGTAAGTACTTCGCCATTATCAACATTTTCAATAGATGTAGATAAAGCAGGTTATAGCAATGTAAGACGCTTAATTAATAATGGTCAATTTGTACCAGCAAATGCTGTAAAAATAGAAGAAATGATTAATTATTTCAATTATAATTATTCGCAACCAAAAGACGAACATCCATTTTCAATTCATACAGAAGTGGCGAAAACACCATGGAATCAAGACACAAAATTGGTTAAAATTGGATTACAAGGTAAAATATATGAAAACGAAAACTTACCAGCAGCCAATCTTACATTTTTAATTGATGTATCTGGATCTATGGGAAGTCCAAATAAGCTAGGATTATTAAAACAAGCATTTAAATTATTAGTAAATCAGCTTAGAGAAAAAGACAAAGTATCTATCGTGGTTTATGCTGGTGCAGCAGGAGTTGTTTTAAAACCAACATCTGGCAAACACAAAAATAAAATTATCAAAGCATTAGATAATTTAGAATCTGGCGGATCTACAGCTGGCGGCGCAGGTATACAGTTAGCATACAAATTGGCACAAGAAAACTTCAATAAAAAAGAAAATAACAGAGTGATTTTAGCAACCGATGGTGATTTTAATGTTGGCGCATCTTCAGATCAAGATATGGAAGATTTAATCACTGAAAAACGTAAATCTGGCGTATTTCTTTCAGTTTTAGGCTTTGGATATGGAAATTACAAAGATTCTAAATTAGAAACTTTAGCCGATAAAGGTAACGGTAATCACGCTTACATAGATACAATGCAAGAAGCTAGACGTATTTTTGAAAGTGAATTTGGCGGAACGTTATTTACCATTGCAAAAGATGTAAAATTACAAGTAGAATTTAACCCAAATAAAGTACAAGCCTACCGTTTAATTGGTTACGAAAATAGATTATTAGCAGACGAAGATTTTATTGATGATACTAAAGATGCAGGCGAATTAGGCGCAGGACATACCGTAACAGCACTTTACGAAGTGATTCCTATTGGTGTAAAAAGTGAATTTATAAAAGATGAAATTGATTTAAAATACACAGACAAAAAAGCGAATAACAATTATTCTGACGAGTTATTTACAGTAAAATTCAGATACAAAAAACCAGACGAAGACACGAGCATAGAAATGGTTCATGTTCAAAAAGATGAAACAACAGAAGCTTCCGAAAACATGAATTTTGCTAGTGCAGTTGCTTTATTTGGTATGCAATTAAGACAATCTCAGTTTTACAATAACGCATCTCAAGAATTAGTGATTCAATTAGCAGAAAAGGGAAGAGGCGAAGATAAAAACGGTTATCGTGCAGAATTTATTAGACTCGCAAAAACACAAACATTTTAATTAATTGTATAATGAATTTAGAACTAGATTGTATTTTTAATTTTTAATCATTTATTTTTATGGTCTAACTAAAAATACAATCTATGAGTTCTAAATTTTACGATTTTAAAAACTTAAAAGGAGATTTAACTGGCGGATTAGTGGCTGGTGTTGTTGCTTTACCTTTAGCATTAGCATTTGGTGTACAATCTGGTTTAGGTGCAATTGCAGGACTTTATGGCGCAATAGCTGTTGGTATTTTTGCTGCTATTTTTGGTGGTACAGCTACACAAGCAAGTGGACCAACTGGTCCAATGACGGTTGTTTCTGCAGCATTAGTAGCTGCTTCCATAGAAATTACTGGTAGTTTGGAAGCTGCAATGCCAATCATTATTCTTACGTTTTTATTAGGTGGAATTTTTCAGATTGTTTTTGGATTTTTAAATATTGCAGGTTACGTTAAATACTTTCCATATCCTGTAGTTTCTGGATTTATGAGTGGCGTAGGATTAATAATAATTATCCTTCAGTTGTTTCCATTTGTTGGTTTAAGTTCAGCTAAATCTACATGGTTAGTGATGCAGGATTTACCTAGATTGTTTTCAGATTTTAATTGGCAAGCATTAGTTTTAGGTGTCATAACAATTATTGTTTATTTTGTTTTTCCGTATATAACAAAAGCGATTCCTAGTGCTTTGGTTGCTTTAATTTTTTCATCTGTATTATCATTTTTATTAAAATGGGACGTACCAATTATTGGCGAAATTCCTTCAGGTTTACCAAGTTTACAAGTTTCTGGATTGTTTTCTGTAGATGCTAGTGCTTACGCTTTAGTGTTAGAATACGCTTTGGTTTTAGCTGTTTTAGGCTCGATAGATTCGTTATTAACTTCGGTTATCGCAGATAATATGACTAAAACAAAACACAATAGTAATCGCGAATTAATTGGTCAAGGTATAGGAAATGCAATTGCTGCAATTTTTGGTGGTATTCCTGGTGCTGGCGCAACCAAAGGAACAGTGATAAACATAAATTCTGGCGGACGTACAAGATTATCTGGCGCAACACATGGGTTGTTTTTATTAGCGGTTTTACTTGGTTTAGGTAAGTTAGCGGCGTTTATTCCATTATCGGTTTTAGCTGGATTATTAATTCCAATTGCGTTTAAAATTATAGATGTTAAAGGCTTAAAGCATTTACTAGTTGTACCAAGAGCAGATGCTGTAGTTTTAATAATTGTTTTATTAATTACCACATTTGGTAGTTTAATACAAGCAGTAGGAATTGGGTTATTATTAGCCTCTTTATTATTTATGAAACGCGCTAGTGATATTGGTGAAAAAGGTATGGAAGTTGGTACTTTGGCTGGTTTTGATGGCGAAAAACCTTGGCAAGATGAAAAAGAATTTTACGAAGCGCATAAGGACAAAGTATATATCAAACACCTTTACGGACCGTTATTTTTTGGATTTACCTCTCATTTTCAAGATGAAATTGCAAATATACCAGAGCAAGTAAAGGCATTAATTATTAGGTTAGATCGTGTACCATATATTGACCAATCTGGTTTATATGCTTTAGAAAATGCAGTCTTAGATTTAGAACAACGTGGTATACAAGTACTTTTAACCGCTGTACAAGAACAACCTAAAGACAAATTAATATCAATAGATATTGTACCAGATTTAATATCTGAAGCACATATTTTTGATACTATAGAAGATGCTTACGCGTATTTAAGAACGCATTTTAAATTATAGCAGTTTACAGTCTGTCTTTGTAGACTAAATCTTCGTTTAGATTGTAAGCTCTCCAAAGTCCGACTTGTTTGTCTTTTCGGTATTTACCGCTAATTTTTAAAATCCCGTTTGGATAAAATTCTTGGTATTTACCGTGTTTTAAACCGTCTTTAAGTTCGACTACAATGTGTGGTTTTCCGTTAGTGTAGTTTTTGGTGAATGTTTTTGCAGTTAAGTCTGTTGGATATAATTCAGCAACATTAAATACAGTGTTTTTATCTAAATTTTCTTCGGTAATTTCTATAGAATAAGATGAAGTATATTGCTTTTCTTCTTTAAAAATGAAATTGTTTTTCACAGATTCTAAGTCATCGTATTGCATAACAATTTTACTGCTGAAAAACTTGTTTTCTGGTGTTAATTGTAATCCAATTTGAGGAAAACAAATAAAGTAATCTTTATTCGCTTTTAGTTGTTTTTTTGTGTCATTATCTACAAATTGGTAAGCCGAATTATATAAACTTGGCGTATTGATGTAGGTAAATACACTTGATCTGTTTTCAAACCGATCTTCAAAGTCTTTAAAAGCTTCAAAATTAGAAAGTGTTTCTTTATCAATGTAAGTGTTTATAATACTTTTAAGCGTGTTTGGATGATTGCTAAATACGACATAATCATCAATTATAGTGAAGTAAGGCTTTTCAATATCTTCAAATAATCCGCCTAAAAACAGTTTAAAAAAGCCTTTAATTTGCATGAAATTAATAGCGTAACCTTTATAGTTTATTTCCTTAAATTTTACAGGACTTCTTTTTCTGATTTGCTCTAAAACAAAGCCTAAATTTTCTTTTGCATCATCTTTATATTTCGCCTTTAAAACCAAAGCGACATCTTGTTTAGATTGCGAAACCGACGAATGTAATTGAAGTAATGCTACTTCGTCATCAACCCAATTTATAAAGTGTCTTTTAATGTTTATTTTAAGGAAGTTTTCGACTTGCTCGATACCTTCGGTATAAGTTTTAAATTGCTCTGGATTTTCTTTTTGAAGTGCCTCAAAATTCTGATAAAATTCAGAAAAACGACTGAAACCAAAGCTAAGATATAACGCGGTTTGTTTTGGCGCTATTTCGGTAATACTACGTCCGCCTTTACCTGATTTTTGTAAGGCTTTAAGGTAGATACCAGCATTTGGATTTACATTTGTAATTCCGTTTGCGGTAATGATATTTTTATTTAAATCGAAACTAAAGCCACTAAACGCTAAACTGTTACTAATTGATTTGGTTAGTGTGTTGGGTTTATTGGAGAATACTTTGACAAATTCATCTAAATAATCATATTGAAAATATAGACGAAACATATCATCACCGTCGACTTCTTTTTTAACCTCTAAAAAATTAAGATTTCTACCAATTTCTGGCTCTAAATATTGATCAATAGAGGCTTCTACTAACGTGTGCACGTAGGACGCAATCATTTGATTTTTTATAAAGCTTATGTATAGCGTTTCACGTGTTTTGTTATCGTAAACTTCAGTGATTTCATGAGTTTTATAATCTCGTTTACTCACTTTATAATTGTTGTTTACAACAGTGTTTAAATGCGACTTTAATACATTTAATCGTGATAGTTTTTGAAGGTCTACAACATAAAAAAAGCCATACTTTTTTGGCGCATACACGTGAGCAGAAACCAAAACATCTCTGTTGCCAATTCGATTAAAAACCGATTCTTTTTCCTTAAAAATAGAATCGAGTTTATTAAGATTTTTAGCAAGCGTGTTAAAATAGTCGTTAGTGTTTAGATGTTGCCAAATTTCACTTTTACTAATCGTAGCCCAATTATCTACAGGTTGATCGGTTTCGATAACATAAACCGCATCTTTCGGTACCAAATATATGGATTGAATGTTATCGTTTGTAGCAAAATAAAACACATAAACTTGATACAAACAAAAAGCTATAAACAATACGCCTAAAGCAGATAAAATGGGACGTTTTTTCATTAATTAAACTTGTAAAACACCCATATTAAAAGGTTTTTCGATAGGCGAGTGGTTAGCGGCTTCAATACCCATACTTATCCATGTTCTTGTATCTAATGGATCTATAACTGCATCTGTCCAAATTCGTGCTGCAGCGTAATAAGGTGATACTTGATTGTCGTATCTCGCTTTTATTTTATTAAATAATTCTTCTTCTTTTTCTTTAGTAATCTCTTCGCCTTTTTTCTTTAGAGAAGCTGTTTCAATTTGTAATAAAACTTTTGCAGCGCTATTACCACTCATAACAGCTAACTCTGCACTTGGCCAAGCAGCGATTAATGTAGGATCATAAGCTTTACCGCACATAGCGTAGTTACCAGCACCATAACTATTACCAACAACAATTGTAAATTTTGGAACAACAGAATTACTAACTGCATTAACCATTTTGGCACCATCTTTTATAATTCCAGAGTGTTCACTTTTGCTACCAACCATAAAACCAGTAACGTCTTGTAAAAACACTAACGGAATTTTTTTCTGGTTACAATTAGCTATAAATCTAGTTGCTTTATCTGCGCTATCATTATAAATTACTCCTCCAAATTGCATTTCGGTTGGTTTGGTTTTAGAGCCTTTAGTTTTAACTAAAGTACGTTGGTTGGCTACAATACCTACAGCCCAACCATCAATACGAGCGTAAGCAGTTATAATGGTTTGTCCGTAACCTTCTTTATATTCATCAAATTCAGAATTATCTACTAATCGTTTGATAATTTCTTTCATATCATATTGATCAGCTCGAGATCTAGGTAAAATCCCATAAATATCTTCAGGATTTTCTTTTGGTTTCTTAGCATCAACACGGTTATAACCAGCTTTATCATAGTCACCAATTTTATCTACAATTCGCTTGATTTTATCTAAAGCATCTTTATCGTCTGCAGCTTTATAGTCGGTAACGCCACTAATTTCGCAATGTGTAGTTGCGCCTCCAAGAGTTTCGTTATCTATACTTTCGCCAATTGCAGCTTTTACTAAATAACTACCAGCAAGAAATATACTTCCGGTTTTGTCTACAATTAGCGCTTCGTCACTCATAATAGGTAAGTAAGCGCCACCAGCAACACAACTTCCCATAACAGCAGCAATTTGTGTAATTCCCATACTACTCATAACCGCATTGTTTCTAAAGATGCGTCCAAAATGTTCTTTATCTGGGAAAATTTCGTCTTGCATAGGTAAATAAACACCAGCAGAATCTACAAGGTAGATGATAGGTAATCGGTTTTCTATAGCAATTTCTTGTGCACGTAAGTTTTTCTTTCCAGTAATTGGGAACCATGCACCAGCTTTAACTGTAGCATCATTAGCAACAACAATACATTGTTTACCACTTATATAACCTATTTTTACAACAACGCCACCAGAAGGACAACCACCATGTTCTTCGTACATATCTTCTCCTGCAAATGCACCAATTTCAATAGATTTTCTTTTGCTATCTAATAGATAATCAATACGTTCTCTTGCTGTAAGTTTGCCTTTTTCATGATGTTTAGCAATACGTTTTTCTCCGCCACCAAGTTTAACTTTCGCTAGTTTTTTCTTTAATTCTGATACTAATAATTTATTGTGATCTTCGTTTTTATTGAAGTTTAAATCCATATGCTTTCATTTTTTCACGAATTTACAAAAAGTAAATGCTTTTTTAAACAGAAAATTATATATCCGTTAATTATTTCTTAAAATACAAACATTGTAATTATATTCCTTGGAATATAAATTTAATTATCATAATTTTGAAGTAAATAAAAATAGCTATGAAAAAGATAATTGCATTTGCAGGAAGTGACAGTAAAACTTCGATTAATAAACAACTAGTCACTTATGCAACAACCTATATTAAAGATGTAGAAGTTTTAATTTTAAATCTTAACGATTACCCTTTACCAACTTACAGTGTAAATGTTGAAACCGAATCTGGTTTTCCAGAAAATGCCAAATTGTTTTTAGAGCAGTTAAAAAGCGCCGATGGTTTTGTGATCTCTTTAGCAGAACATAATAATGCGTATACAGCAGTATTTAAAAGCTTAATGGATTGGTTATCAAGATTAGAATTGAAGTTTTTTTATAATAAACCCATGTTGTTAATGAGTACTTCTCCTGGAGAAAGAGCTGCTAAGTCTGCATTTGATATGGGATATGATAGGTTTCCGCGTCATGATGCTCAAATAGTTTCAACGTTTAATTTGCCTTCATTTAATGATAATTTTAAAAATGGTGAAGTAGTGGATGAGCAATTAAATACAAAGTTAATCGAAGCCGTTACGACTTTTAATTCACACTTAAATTAATAATTATGACAAATTTTTCAGATGTTATAAAGTCTTCTTTTGCTAATCATAAAGTAAAAGCAATGCTTAATATTTTATATACAGCAAACTGGATTTCAAGTCATCAAAACGAGTTTTTTAAGCAATATGGTCTTTCGCCTCAACAATACAATATTTTAAGAATATTAAGAGGCGCTAAAGAACCAATAAAAGTGCAAACCATTAAAGAACGCATGGTAGAACGTGCACCAAATTTAACACGTTTAACAGATAAATTGTGTGACAAAAATTTGATCGAACGTATTCCATTTGCAGACGATAGAAGAGTCGTTTTAATCACAATTACAGAAGCAGGTTTAAAACTTTTAGAGAGTATAACAACAGAAAATCCAGTCACGCATCTTTTAGATAATTTAAACGAAAAAGAAGCTTTAGAATTAAGTGACTTACTAGATAAATTAAGAGGTTAAAAAGAAATAGAAAAAGAAATGAAAACAATAGTACATAAAGCAAACGAAAGAGGTTTTGCAAATCACGGTTGGTTACAAGCTAATCATAGTTTTAGTTTTGCAAACTTTTTTAATCCAGAAAAAGTACAATTTGGCGCATTACGTGTTTTAAATGACGATATAATTGCACCAAGCATGGGATTTAGTACACATCCGCATGATAATATGGAAATTATTACTATTCCTTTAAAAGGAACTTTAAAACATAAAGATTCTATGGGAAATACATGGGAAATGGTAGAAGCAGGTGAAGTGCAAGTCATGAGCGCTGGAAGTGGTGTACAACACTCAGAAATGAATGCTAAAACAGATGAGTATTTAAATTTATTTCAGATTTGGATATTTCCTGATAAGAAAAATGTAACTCCGCGTTACGACCAGAAACATTTTAATGCAGAAGATAGACAAGGCAAATTACAAACGTTAGTATCGTCTATAGATAATGAAGATGAAGGTTTAAAAATTCATCAAAATGCTAAATTATCAAGAATTGATTTATCAAAAGACCAATCGTTTTCTTATAACATGATTAGTGAGAATCATGGTGTTTATATTATGAACATTTCTGGACATGTTTCAGTAGAAAATAATCAACTAGAGTCAAGAGATGCAATTGGAATTTACGATACTAAAGTATTTACATTAAAAACAAACGAGGATACACAATTGTTATTTATAGAAGTTCCTATGCGTTAAATAATTTATATGAAAATAAAAAAAGCACTCAAATTATGAGTGCTTTTTTTTATTTATGTTTTCTTAATAAAATAATAATCAAAGCTATTAAAACACCAATAGTAGCCATTCCAGCACCAACCCAATCTGCAGAGGTAAATCCATATCCCATAGCTATAGGTATTCCAGCAAAAAATGCACCAGAAGCATTTCCAATATTAAATGCACTTTGATTTAATGAAGAACCAAGAGTTTCTGAGCCTTTAGAAGCTTTAATAATTAATAATTGAATAGGTGTAGAGATAGAAAAAGATACAACACCAATTATAAAGGTCATTACTAGAACTAATATTTTATCATGAGCAGCAAACGTATTTAAAGCTAAACATATAGCCATGACAATTAACACTATAGTTACCGCATAAAGCGAAGAGTATTTTTCTGTTAATTTAGCGCCTAAGAAGTTACCTATTACCATACCTAAACCTGCTAAAACCATTGCATAAGACACCATTTGTTCTGTGTGACCAGCAACATCTGTAATTAATGGTGCGATGTAACTATACCATGCAAAAAATCCACCAGTTCCAATGGTTGTCAATAATATAATTAGCCATAATTCAACCCTTTTAAAGATTTTAAATTCACTTAAAAAGTTAGATTCTGAAGATTGTTGTAATAATGGCATCCAAAATTTAACACCTAAAACAGCCATTACACCAACAACACCAACCATTAAAAAAGACACATTCCAGCTAAAATGTTTACCTAAATATGTCCCTAATGGTACACCTAAAAGGTTAGCAAAGGTTAATCCGCTAAACATTATGGCAATGCCTTGAGCTTCTTTACCAGGTTTTGATAATTTACCAGCAACAACAGCACCAATACCAAAAAACGCACCATGTGGTAATCCAGATAAAAAGCGTAATGTTATAAATGAATAATAACCAGTAGCAAAAGCAGAAAGCGTATTAAAAACAGTAAACCAAAGCATAAGTCCAAATAGGACTTTATTTGCTGGATATTTACTACCAAAGCCTGTAAGTGTTGGCGCACCAACAACAACACCTAAAGCGTAAGCAGATATAAAATGTCCAGCAACTGGAATTGTAACATCAAATGCATTTGCAACATCTGGTAAAATTCCCATAATCACAAATTCTGTTAATCCAATTCCAAATCCGCCAATAGCTAAAGAAAGTAAAGCTTTATTCATAATTAATTTTAAATTAAATCAAGCTACAAATGTAAGAGCAAATCAAAATTATAAAGTATAATTTAGCTATAATAAAATGTTAATTGTAAACTTGATAAAATTTAAGTGTGTTCTTTACATTTTTAAGAATTATATCTGTTTATTGTACTATAAACAACAGTAAAAATATAAGAATTTAATATAAAACAATTTGATTTCACTTTGTAATATGTCAAAATACACGATATTTGTGTTTCCTTAACTTTAAAACAGAACTTAAAATGGCAATGAATAAAAATACAGTCTTAGCTTGGGCAACATTTATAATGATAATTGTAGGTTTAGCATTAATAGCACTTGGTGCTTTTAGATATGATGATGTAGCCGGATGGGGATTTGCTTCTGTAGGGATTGGTTTTTTTGCAATAGCATGGGTGTTTAACGCGTTAAAAGGACGCGTTTAAATGAAGATAAATTATATAAAAAACATAAATCAAAAATTATAAATCGTAATCAATATGTCAGACGATAAAAAAGTAATTTTTTCAATGTCTGGTGTTACCAAAACGTTTCAAAGCGCTAATACACCAGTACTTAAAAATATATATTTAAGCTTCTTTTACGGAGCAAAAATTGGTATTCTTGGACTAAATGGTTCGGGTAAATCTACCTTATTAAAAATCATAGCTGGTGTAGATAAAAACTATCAAGGTGATGTTGTTTTTTCTCCAGGATATTCAGTTGGTTATTTAGAACAAGAACCACAATTAGATGAAGAAAAAACAGTACTAGAAGTTGTTAAAGAAGGTGCTGCAGAAACTGTTGCTATTCTTGATGAATACAACAAAATTAACGATATGTTTGGTTTAGAAGAAGTCTATAGCGATCCAGATAAAATGGAAAAGCTGATGAATCGTCAAGCCGAACTTCAAGATCAAATCGATGCTTCTAATGCTTGGGAATTAGACAATAAATTAGAAATTGCTATGGATGCACTACGTACTCCAGAAGGCGATAAAAAAATAGCTGTTTTATCCGGAGGAGAAAGACGTCGTGTGGCACTTTGTAGATTATTATTAAAAGAGCCTGATGTATTACTATTAGATGAGCCAACCAACCACTTGGATGCAGAATCTGTACATTGGTTAGAGCATCACTTAGCGCAATATAAAGGAACTGTAATTGCTGTAACGCACGACCGTTATTTCTTAGATAACATTGCTGGTTGGATTTTAGAATTAGATAGAGGTGAAGGTATTCCATGGAAAGGAAATTATTCATCTTGGTTAGATCAAAAATCTAAACGAATGGCTCAAGAAGGTAAAGCCGCTTCTAAGCGTCAAAAAACATTAGAACGAGAGTTAGAATGGGTTAGACAAGGTGCAAAAGGAAGACAAACCAAGCAAAAAGCACGTTTGAAGAATTACGACAAGTTAATGAGTCAAGATCAAAAACAATTAGACGAAAAACTTGAAATTTATATTCCAAATGGTCCACGTTTAGGAACCAATGTCATTGAAGCGATTGGTGTAAGTAAAGCTTACGGAGATAAGTTACTTTACGAAGACTTAAACTTTAATTTGCCCCAAGCAGGAATTGTTGGTGTTATTGGTCCTAACGGAGCTGGTAAAACAACAATTTTTAGAATGATTATGGGTGAAGAAACACCTGATAAAGGCGAATTTAAAGTTGGTGAAACTGCAAAGATCGCTTACGTAGACCAAAGTCATTCTAACATA